>JAYTCP010000611.1:0-3452 GCA_043736435.1 Planctomycetia bacterium
CCCGTCCCAGACGGGACCGATCGAGCGGAGGACGAGCGCCCGTTCGAGGGGAGTCCGGGCGACGATGCGGTGGAGGATGCCAGCGCCGATGTCGAGGCCGTCGAGGAGGACGTAGCCCGCCACCATCAGGGCCACGAGCCAGAACCAGAGGGTGGCCATGATCAGACCTCCACCGGGCGGGCGCCCGCGGGGCCGTCCGTCGGGCCGGCGGCCTCCACGGCGGGCTCCGGGCCCGCCGCGATCTTCTTGCCCAGGAGCACGAGGAACAGGGCGGAGAGCACCGCGTAGATGCCGGCGAAGCCGATCAGGGTGAACAGCGCGTTCCCCGCGGAGACGTTGCTCGAGAACGCGTCGCGCGTCCTCAGGATGCCGTGGATGACCCAGGGCTGCCGGCCGAGCTCGGCCGTCATCCAGCCCATGGTGTTCGCGACGTAGGGAAGGGGGATCGCGAGCATGAGCAGCCAGAGGAGCGTGCGGCTCGTGAACAGGACGCCCTTGCGGAGACGCCACGCGCAGATCGAGAGGACGAGCAGGAAGAGCGTCCCGAGCCCGACCATCACGTGGTAGGAGTAGTAGAGGAGCGGGATGTTCTGCGGCCACGTGTCCTTCGGGAAGTCGGCGAGTCCCTTCACCTCGGCGTCGAAGCGCCGGTAGGTGAGGAAGCTGAGCGCGTTCGGCACCTCGATGGGGTTGTCGAGCCGCATGCGCTCCATGTCGGGCTGGCCCACGAGCACGATGGGCGCGCCCTTCGTGGTCTGGAAGAGCCCTTCCATGGCCGCGAAGGTCACGGGCTGGTGCTTCCGGACCATCTGGGACTGCATGTCGCCCGTGGGGAACGCGGAGAGGGCCGTCGCGACCAGGCCGACGAGGACGCCCGTCTTGACGAACGTCCTGCCGTAGACCGGGTGCTTGCCGTGGAGCAGGTAGTACGCGCCGAGGCCCGCGACCACGAACGCGCCGGTGATCACCGCCCCGAGCATCGTGTGGGCGTACTGCCAGAGGCCCCACGGGTTCGTGAAGAGCGCCCAGAAGTCGTCGAGCCGGAGCGTGCCGTCGGCCTCGACCGCGTGGCCGACGGGGTGCTGCATCCACGCGTTCGTGGTCACGATGAAGAAGCCGGAGAGCCACGTGCCGCCCGCGAGGAGGAGCGTGACGATCCAGTGGGCGCGCGGCGAGAGGCGCTTCTCGCCGAAGAGGAAGAGCCCGAGGAAGGTGCTCTCGAGGAAGAAGGCGAACATGCCTTCCATGGCGAGCGTCTGGCCGATGACCCCGCCCGCGGTCCGGCTGAACCCGGCCCAGTTCGTGCCGAACTGGAACTCGAGCGGGATGCCCGTGACGACGCCCATCGCAAAATTGAGCGCGAAGATGCCGCCGAAGAACCGCGTGCACCGCGCGAGGTGCTCGTCCTTGCGGCGGAAGGCCGCCGTCTTCCAGATCGCGAGCACGAGGGCCAGCCCCATCGTGAGCTGCGGGAAGAGGTAGTGGAACGTGACCGTGAACGCGAACTGGAGGCGGTGGACGACCTCGGCGGAGTCCATGGGCGTCGGCTCCGAGCGGATCGGGCCCGGCGCCGGGCCCTTCCACGAAGGCTAGACGCGGCGGGCCGTGGCCGGGAGCGGAGGTCGCACCGATGCGGGGGCGGTTCGCCGTGTCGCCCGGGTGGAGCCGCCGATCCCGCCGTGCGAGAATCCGAGGACGTCCGCGCACGCTCCGGCGTGGCCGGGGACGGCCCCGCCGCCCCCCGAATCCGCACCCCCATGTCCACCACACCGAAGGGGTCCACCACACCGAAGGGGCCCACCACACCGAAGGGTCCGTCCACGGCGAAGAGCGCGTGGACGATGGTCGGGACCCTCGTGATCCTGGCGCTGTTCGCCTGGGCGAGGGGGGCGTTCGACCCGAAGGCCTCGACGGACCCTGCGAACGGTCCGCCCGGCGCCCCGCGAGCCCCGTCCCGGGACGCCGCGCCCGCCGCCCGCGACGGCTATGCGCCGGCGAGCGACGCGCCCAAGGACGCGATCCCCGGCGGGAGTCTGCGCGCCCACGAGGACGTCGAGGGCGGGCACACCCTGGACCGCCACGTCGGACTCTCCTCGGAGGACCTCCGCCGCCGCCTCGACGCCGAGGCGAAGCGGGAGGTGTCCACCTTCCCCGATCTCGCCACCGCCGACCGAGCCGTCGCCGAGGTGCTCCACCGTCGGCGCGCCGAGGTCGCCTCGTGGCTCGCCGGCCGCCCCGACGGGACCGAAGCGTTCCGCGCGACGCTTGGCCGGCCCGTGGGCCGGGTGCTGCGGCGGGACCGCCGCGAGCCGGTCGGGGCGAAGAGCGTCGTCGTCGTGATCGCGCCCTCGCGGCGCTTCGCGGAGGGCTTCCACATCGTGACCGCCTACGTGAGCCTGCCGTGAACGACGCGCTCCTCGACCGCTACCCCCGCCTCGGCCGCCTCTTCGCGGCCTACGTGAACCAGGACTGGGAGGTCCACGGGGCCACGCCGTACGGCGCGGTGCGTGCGTACGTCTCGGCGAGCAAAGCCGCCGAGCGACGGGAGGCCGTGGCGGAGATCGACCGCCTCCTGGCGGAGTTCCGCGGCGAGAAGGCCCTCGACGCCGCGCTCGGCGAGCTGCTGTGCGGCTACGCGCCCTCGGCGGACGGCACGACGGCGAAGGCCTTCCTCGGCCGCGTGCGGCGCCTGCTCGCGGCGCAGCAGGGGCCGACAGGCAGCCGGAAGAGGAAGACATAGGTGATGCCGGAAGCGGTAGGGGGGTTCGGGCACCCCAGGGGCCTCCGTGACCCACGTGACGCGTGGCCACGTGCCGACATCCAACCCGCGCGCCAGTCCACGGGACATGGAGTCCCGTCCGCGCGCGAGGTGCCCGCCATGGCGAAGATGAAGCAGCAAGCACCGACGACGTCCGCGATCGCGGTCTTGAAGGCAGACCACGAGCAGCTGCGCAAGACGTTGGCGCAGCTCGAGAAGGCGTCCGGACCGGAGCGCCGCGCCGAGGTCCTGGCGCGCGCCAAGGGGCTGATCGAGCTCCATGCCGAGGCCGAGGAGGCCATCTTCTATCCCGCGTTCCGCGACGTCGCGCGCACGAAGGAGGACCAGAAGCTGTTCTTCGAGGCGCACGAGGAGCACCACGTCGTCGAATTCGTGATCGAGGAGCTGGAGGCCGCCAGCGCGGAAGACGAGGTGTTCGCCGCGAAGGCGAAGGTGCTGAAGGACGTCGTCGAGCACCACGCGGAAGAGGAGGAGGAGCAGATGTTCCCGCGCGCGCGGAAGCTCCTCGATGCCGCGACGCTGATGGAGCTGGGCGTCCGCATCCGGGAGTTCAAGCGCACGGCGCTGGCGTCGGGCGAGTAACCCGAGCAGCCCACGACCCATCGCAGCGCGGCGGGGTGGCGCGAGCATCGCGAGATCGATGGGCTCTTCGCGCGACTGGAGCGCGCCGAGG
>JAYTCP010000612.1:0-1918 GCA_043736435.1 Planctomycetia bacterium
ACGACGACCGGCTCGAGGTGGGTGCCGGGGCGCCGTTCTCCGGGCTCGTCGGGAGGGCGGCCGACCTCGGCATCCCCACGATCTCCGGGTGCCCCGGCATCCCGGGCCAGGTGGGCGGCGTGGTGGCCATGAACGCGGGCGGCCGCTACGGGTCGGTGGGGGACGCGCTCGAGGAGGTCGCGGGCTTCGACCTCACGGGGCGGGCCTTCCGGCGCCGCATCGAACCGGGCGACCTCGGCTACCGCACCTCGGCGTTCCAGGGGCTCGTCGTGACGTCGGCGACCTTCCTGCGCGATCCGACGCTCGACCGGGTCGCGGCGCGCCGCCTCTTCGAGGAGGCGTCCCTGTGGAAGCGCACCACCCAGCCGCTCGGGGCGGCGAGCGCGGGATGCGTCTTCAAGAACCCGGCGGTCGAGGCCGCCTCCTCGGGACCCGCCCGCAGCGCGGGCGCTCTGATCGATCGGCTGGGACTCAAGGGCGAGCGCGTCGGCGGCGCCGTGGTCTCGGCGCTCCACGCGAATTTCATCGTCAACGAGGGTGGCGCGCGCTTCGCCGACGTCTGGGAGCTCATCGAGCGGCTTCAGGGGCGCGTGCGCGAGGGCTCGGGCATCGACCTCGAGCTCGAGGTGAAGGTCTGGCGTTGACGCCGCGAGGCCCCGAACGGGCCGGCCCCGCGAGCCGACGCCCCGCGAGCGTACGGGGGTCGGGCTCGCGGGGCGGGTGGGCTACATCGCCTTCTTGGCGGCCTTCTTCTTCGCGGCGGGCTTCTTCTTGGCGGGCTTCCTCGCCGCGGCGGCCGTCTCGGCCTTCGACGTGCGCTTGATGTCGGAGCCGTGGGCCCGCTTGAAGGTCTGGATGTCCTCGATGCGACCCTTCTTGTCGCGGACCGCGTAGAGCTTCTTCCCCTTGGTGCTGCGATGCGTCGTGCGCTTGGCCTTCGCCATGGATCCTCCTACGCCCGTAACGGGCGGCGACTCACGAGGCGTGGGACGGGGAACGGATCCCGGTCCGTCGCGTCGCGTTCGCAGGAGCGTAGCGCCGCGCAGCCGGTCCCGTCAAACATCCTCCGTCGAATCGGGCGGCCCATGGGTCGCTGCCGCGCGGTCTCGACGGGTACCGCCGCGTGAAGCGGCTCGCCGGGGATGCGCGTTCCGGCGAGGATGGTGGGCCGAAGGAGCGGTCCTCGCATGAAGCGCAGCGGTCGAGCGGTGCCCGTCGTCCTCGCGATCGCGGCGATCGCGGCGACGGCGTTCGTGGCCCTCCGGCGGGACGCGTCGGTCGCTCCCGAGGACGACGCGGCGCCCTCTTCCGATCGGACGCCCGCATCGAAGGTGCTCGAAGGGTCGCGAGCGGCGGGGCCGCCGGTCCTCTCCGCACCCCCCCTGCCCCCGCTTCGGAACGGGGTCGCGCAGCGTCTGCGGGTGCGCGTGACGTCCATGGAGGCACGAGAATCCAAGCCGTTGCCCGGCGCCCGCGTCGGGTTCGTCCCGGGGGGCGAGGACGTGCGGGCGCTCAGGCTCGAGGCCGCGGTCGCCGTCACCCGGCGCCGATTCACGCCGTGGTCCTTGGTGCCGCGGACGACCGGCGTCACCGACCAGGCCGGTCGGGTCGAGATCGGCGGCCCGTTCTCGCGCGAGCCGGGACGCCTGCGCGTGGCCGCCGACGGGTTCGCCACGGAGGAGCGCTCTGCCCCGTTCGCGCCCGATGCCGAGATCCTCGTCTCGCTTCGCCCCGGGCTGGGGATCGTCGGGGAGGTCGTCGAGGCCGAGACCGGCTACCCGCCATCGGGGATGCATGTCTACGTCACCCGCTCGGACGGCGGGACACGCGAGGTGCTCGAGGTGGTCGCGACGGACGTGGCGGGCCGGTTCCGAACCGAGGCGTACCTGCACGGCGAGGAGCTCACGTTCGACGTTCG
>JAYTCP010000613.1:0-5371 GCA_043736435.1 Planctomycetia bacterium
TTCGTCCGTGCGTAGCGATAGGCCTCGGCCACGGTCAGGCCTCGGAGGTCAGGGGGAGGCCGAGCTTCTCGCGCAGCCCCCGCGGGTTCTGGCAGTACGTGAGCATGGTCGCCTGGTCGATCGTGCCCTGCGAGTGCAGCTCCCAGAGGTGGTCGTCGAGCAGGTTCATCCCGATGTTGCGGCTCGTCTGGATCGTGCTGGGGATCTTGAACGTCTCCTTCTTCCGGATGTGGTTCTCGATCGCCGAGTTCATGATCATGATCTCGAAGGCGGCGACGACGCCCTTGCCGTCGGCGCGGGGCATCAGCACCTGGCTGATCACGCCGATGATCGCGACCGACAGCTGGACGCGGACCTGCTCCTGCTGCTCGGCCGGGAACTGGTCGATGATGCGGTCCACGGTGCGGGCCGATCCCGTGGTGTGGAGCGTGCCGAGGACCAGGTGCCCCGTCTCGGCCGCCGTGATCGCCGTCGCGATCGTCTCGAGGTCTCGCATCTCGCCCAGCAGGATGACGTCGGGGTCCTGGCGCAGCGACCGGCGCATGGCCTCGCTGAACTTCGGGACGTCGGAGCCGACCTCGCGCTGCGTCACGATCGACCGCTTGTGGTCGTGGAAGTACTCGATCGGGTCCTCGATCGTGATGATGTGACCGTCGTCGGTGTCGTTGAGGTAGTTCACCATCGTCGCGAGGGTGGTCGTCTTGCCCGAGCCCGTGGGCCCGGTGACGAGGAGCATGCCGCGGGGCCGGTCGAGGAGCTCCACGACCCGGCGCGGCAGGCCGATCTGCTCGAACGACAGGAGCTTGCTCGGGATCAGGCGGCAGACCATCCCGAAGCTGCCCTTGGCGCGCATGCAGGCGACGCGGAAGCGCGCCTTCGTCCCGTAGGCGTACCCGAAGTCGCACCCCCCCTCCTCGTGGAGCTCCTTGAGCTTGGCCGGCGGAGCGATCTCCTCGATCAGGGCGAGCGTCTCCGGGGGGGTCAAGGCGGGGTGGTTGATGTTCTTCAGGTGGTTCTGGAGCCGCACCACGGGGGGACGCCCGACCGTGATGTGCAGGTCGCTGGCGTTCTTCTCGATGACGAGGTCGAACAGACGGAAGATGTCGGAGCCTTGGATCGGCATGGGGGTCTCGAGGTGACGGGGGGCGGGGGATGGCAACCGGGTTGCCGGCGGCTGCCAACCGTGGTCAGCCGGCTACGGCGGTCAGGTCCTCGCGCTTGGCCACCGTCAGGATCTCGTCGATGGTCGTCACCCCCTCGAGGACCTTGCGGATCCCGTCCTCGAGGAGGCTCTTGAGGCCGCCCGTGAGCTTGGCCTGCTCGCGGAGCTTCATGCTGCTCGCGCCTCGGAAGGTGGCCTCGCGCAGCCGGCTGTCCATCTCGAGGAGCTCGTACAGGCCGATGCGGCCGCGATAGCCCTCGAACCGGCACTCGCGGCAGCCGACCGCGCGGTACAGGGTGCGCCCCTCCAGGTCGTCCGGGGTGAGGCCGATCGACCTCAGGACGGAGGGCTCCGGGGCCATCGGCTGGCGGCAGCTGACGCAGAGGCGGCGCACGAGGCGCTGGGCCATCACGGCCATCACGGCCGTCGAGACGAGGAAGGGCTTGACCCCCATGTCGATCAGGCGGGTGAGGGCCGACGCCGCGTCGTTCGTGTGGAGCGTCGAGAAGACGAGGTGGCCCGTCAGGGAGGCCTGGATCGCGATCTCGGCCGTCTCCTTGTCGCGGATCTCGCCCACCAGGATGATGTTGGGCGCCTGACGGAGCATGGCGCGCAGGATGCGCTGGAAGTCGAGGCCGATCCGGTGCTTCACCTCGCACTGGTTGACGCCGGCCAGGTGGTACTCGACGGGGTTCTCGGCCGTGATGATCTTGACGTTGGGCTTGTTCAGGGTCTTCAGGGCGGCGTACAGCGTGGTCGTCTTGCCCGAGCCCGTCGGGCCCGTCACGAGGAAGATGCCGTTGGGGCGCCGGATGATGCGCTCGAAGCGCTCGCGGTCGTTGCCGATGAAGCCCAGCTTGTCGAGGTCGACCAGGCCGACCTCGCGGTCCAGGATGCGCATGACGACGCTCTCGCCGCGCGACGCGGGCACGGACGAGACGCGCATGTCGATGGGTCGCCCGAAGATCTGGGTCTGGATGCGCCCGTCCTGCGGCTTGCGCTTCTCGGCGATGTCCATCTTCGCCAGCACCTTCAGGCGCGTGACCACGGGCCCCGCGAGCTCGGGGTCGATGCTCGCGGCCTCGAAGCACACGCCGTCCACGCGATAGCGGACCCGCACCCGTTCGGCCATGGGCTCGACGTGGATGTCCGACGCCCGGGCGGTCAGGGCCCTCTCCATGAAGTCCTGGACCAGCCGGATGATGGGCGCCTCGGGGTCCTCGGCAGGCTTCTCCTTCCCGCCCTTCGCCGCGGGGGCCTCCACCTTCTCGCCCAGTCCGTAGGCCTCCGCCCGGGCGTTCTTCATCGCGCTCGGGGGGGTCAGGGCGAAGATGATCTCGCGGTTCAGGGCGAACCGGAGGTCGTCCGCGACGAAGGTGACCATCGGGTCCTCCGCCGCGAGGATCAGCTTCCCGTCCTGCATCTTGACCGGGACGACGTTGAAGTCCTGGACGATCTTCTTGGGCACGAGGTCGGCGATCGCCGGGGGGATCCGTGTCCTCGACAGGTCCACGAAGGGCAGGCGGTACTGGCGGCACAGGCCCTTGGTGACCTGGGTCTCGTCGCAGAACCCGAGCTCGACCATCGCCTGGCCGATCTTGGTCCCGGGCTTGGCCCGCTTCTGGTACTCGAGCGCCTCGTTGACCTTCCGCTCGTCCACGACCCCCATCTCGATGAGGACCTGGCCGAGGAGGCGCTGGGGGGACATGTGGGAGAGAATCTCTCGTTGCCGGAGGAAAAGGGGGGCGGCAACGTATAGCACAGGGCATGCCCTTCCCGCCAACGCCGGGATCCTACCGGGGTGCCGCGCCGCGGTCCGGGAGAGGCCGGCGTGCGCGAAGGGGTTCGGGACTTCCCGAGGGCGGCGGGGGCCGGGACCGGCGCGCCCGCTCGCGGCGCCGCGCCTCCCGCGGGGCCGCGCCCGGGCGCGCGGAAGCGTCGGCGGGTCGCTCGGCGCCCCGGGCCGCCCGTGCTAGGGTTCTCCCCACCTCATGCCCCCGCCGCCCCCCACGCTCCTCCACCGCGCCCCGGCTCGCTTCCTCGTCCTCGCGTTGGCCCTCCTCGCGGCGCCCGTCGGCGGCTGCGCGGGGCCCAAGGCGCGTCCCGTCACACAGATCGGCCTCTCGCGCGACACTCCTGAGAAGGCGTACGAGTACCTGAAGGCGATGGTGGACGCGAATCAGGTCGAGGCGGAGTGGCAGGCCTTCTCCCCGGGCTTCAAGCGCCGCCTCTCGGCCCAGGTCGGGCGCAACGTCGACCTCGGCGACTACTCGATGGCCCGGGCGACGATCGCGTCGAACTCGACGCAGGAGCTCCAGCTCCTCCTGTCGAGCGAGCTCGCCGGGACGAAGATGCTGTCCGACGACGTCGCCACCGTGACGATCCGGTCGGGCAAGAAGCGCGCCTCGCCGCGCTTCGTGCGCCTGACCACGTGGGAGCTGCGCCTCACGGGCGAGGGCGAGCCCGTGGCCGAGTTCGTGCCGAGCCCCTCGGACGTGATCGGCATCGCCCCCGACGGGAGCGTCGAGATGCGCGTGACGCCGTCCTCGTCCACGGCTTCGTTCCTCAAGGACTTCCAGAGCGACCGCATCCGCGGGTTCCAGATCCTCGAGCGCTGGTACCTCGACGACTTCGGCGGCGTCGAGGACGTGGTCGTCGGCGGACTCCGCGGCAAGGGCGCGACGGCCCCGCCGGACGGCGCGCCGCTCGCGCCCGAGTACCCGCCCGTTCCTGGGTCCCCCGATGGAGGGCCTGGGTCCCCCGATGGACGGCCCGGATCTCCGGATGGCGCGCCCGGCTCGCCCGACGGCGCACCGGGTTCCCCCGACGGCACGCCCACGCGGTAGGCCTTCGGGCGCGTCGCGCGCCGCCGCGGATCCACCACCCGCCGCATCGGTCGCACGCGCGGGACCGGGGGCCCCTCGGGTAGGCTGTCGCGGCCTGCCGGTCCGGCCGAGGGCGGCCGAAGGCCTGACGGGTCCCAGGGAGCCGCGAGCCATGAAGGACATCTTCGAGTTCGGTCCCGGACGCGCGGACGGCGACGGGACGCTGAAGCAGGTCCTCGGCGGCAAGGGCGCGGGTCTCGCCGAGATGTGCCTCCTCGGGCTGCCCGTCCCGCCGGGGTTCACGATCGCCACGACGGTCTGCCCCCGCTACCACGCGGTGGGCCGCCGCGTCCCGAAGGACGTGATGGCGGGCGTCCGGAAGGCCGTCGCGCGGCTCGAGAAGGGGCTTCTACGCGGCTTCGGGGACCCGAAGCGGCCCCTGCTGCTCTCCGTGCGCAGCGGCGCCGCCGTGTCGATGCCCGGGATGATGGACACGGTGCTCAACCTGGGCCTGTCGGGGCCCTGCGTGGCCGGGCTCGCGGCGATGTCGGGCAGCGCGCGGTTCGCGCAGGACTCCCGGCGCCGGTTCCTCCAGATGTTCGGCAACGTGGTCGCCGGCGTCCCCCACGACGCGTACGAGCATGCGCTGTCCGCCGTGAAGCAGAAGCTCGGCGCGCGCATGGACACCGACCTCGATGCCGGGGCCCTCGCCGAGGTGGTCGCGCGCTACCAGGAGGTCTACCGGCAGCACGTGGGTTCGCCCTTCCCCGAGGACCCCTACGCGCAGCTCGAGCACGCGATCTCCGCGGTCTTCGGCTCGTGGGAGTCCGACCGCGCCGTCAAGTACCGCAAGATCCACGCGATCACGGGCCTCGTCGGCACGGCCGTGACCGTCCAGGCGATGGTGTTCGGCAACCTGGGCGTCACCTCCGGCACGGGCGTCGCCTTCACGCGCGACCCGAGCACGGGCGAGAACCGCTTCTACGGCGAGTTCCTGATGAATGCGCAGGGCGAGGACGTCGTCGCCGGCATCCGCACGCCGGAGACCATCGAGGACCTCGCGAAGGCGAGCCCCGCGGCGTACCGCGAGCTCCTCTCGATCCGGGGCCTGCTCGAGCGGCACTACCGCGACATGCAGGACGTCGAGTTCACCATCGAGGACGGCCGCCTCTACATGCTCCAGACGCGGCGCGGCAAGCGGACGGCCGCCGCCGCCGTGCGCGCGGCGTTCGAGATGGCGAACGAGGGTCTCATCACGCGGGAGGAGGCCGTCTCGCGCGTCGAGCCCGCGCAGGTGGACCACCTCCTCCATCCGTCGTTCGACCCCGAGGCCAAGCGTGACGTGATCGCCCGCGGGCTGCCCGCGAGCCCCGGGGCGGTCACG
>JAYTCP010000614.1:0-3301 GCA_043736435.1 Planctomycetia bacterium
TCGCGCACGACGGCGAGGTAGCGCTCGCGGGACGCGGCGTCGAGGTGCAGCTCGGCGTCGGGGACGAACACGTTGCCGATGAGGCTGCCGTCCGCGTGCGGCACGCCCCCGAGGAGGACCGGGGGCGCGAGCACGGGGGGACTGGCACTCGCGAGGAGCACGGCACGGTAGAGGGCGGCGTTGCCCGCGCGCGCGAGCGCGCCGAGGTCCCAGATGGCCATGCGGCCCGTGTCGAGGTTCGTCGTGCCGACGAGGAGCAGGCGTCGGCCCCCCTCGGAGGCGGCTGCCACGCGGGCGACGACGCCGTCGTCGATCTCGCGCTCGAGGAACCGGCGCATCGGCGAGAAGTCGGCGAGCGACGACGAGAAGGGGAGCGCGAGGGGCGACCGCATGCAGAGGACGTCGGCCTGTTCGATGTCGGTCGAGATCGCCTCGACGCGGACGTCGTCGGCGGGGGTCCCTAGGAACGCGTAGGTCGCGAGGAGGCCCCCCGCGCTGATGCCCGTGACGACGTCGAACTTCGGGCGTCCCGCGTCGCGCCAGCCCTTGAGCGCGCCGGCGGAGAAGGCGCAGTTCTGGCCGCCGCCGGAGAGGACGAGGACCTGGAGCTCGTTGCCCATGCGCGCCCGGGCGAACGCGGAGAGCGACTCCGGCGTCCGGCCCGGTGTGCCCGGACCGTCCACGGCGGCGACCATGGAGGTGCCGCGGGCCGTCGAGCAGGCCGAGAGCCCCACGGTGAGGAGCAGGATCCACGAGGCGGAGCGCCATCGGAGCAGGCGGGGAAGCATGGACCCCTTGTACCTCCGGGAGTGCTGGAAGCCCCGCGTCCGTGGATCGTGCCCGGCACCGGGGTCGGGGCTAGGATCGAAGCGTTCCCTCCCGAGGACCTTCTCGATGTCGAAGCGCTGGCTGTGGATCCCACCGATCCTCGGACTGCTCGCGCTCGCGGCGATGTTCTGGCGGATCCAGGCGCTGTCGGGCGAGGTCGAGCGTCTCGCGCGCCTCCCCGAGGCGACGCCGCCGGCCCGGCTTGCGGAGGGGGCGGTCCCGGCCCCGGATGCGCCCGCGGTCCTGCCCGAGCCCACGGGGCTCGCCCCGGGAGCCCCGGCCGCGCCGCCCGTCGCGCCCAGCCTCGAACGGCTCCGCGCGCGCGTCGAGTCCCTCGAGAAGGACCTGTCGGCCCTCCGCGACACCACCAACGCCGCGATGTCGGCGTTCGAGGAGATGGAGGAGGCGCGGCGCGCGGCCAACCAGACCGCGGCGATCGCGACGTCGCGGAACGTCATCTCGGCCCACGCGCAGTTCCAGCAGTCCGCGAAGGCCGATGAGGACTCGGACGGCACGGGCGAGTACGGCGGGTTCCTCGAGATGGCGGGTGCGATCGAAGGGCGCATGGCGTCCCTCTTGGCCCCACCCGTCCTCTCGGGCGCCTTCCGCACGCTCACCTCCGCGGGCGAGGCCACCCGATCGGGGTATCTCTACCGCATCTACCTGCCCGATGCGCGCGGGCGGGGCGTGGGGGAGCCAGCGACCGGCTTCGCACGTGGACTCGTCGATCCGCAGCTCGCCGAGACCACCTGGTGCATGTACGCGTGGCCCGTAGAGCACGGCCGCACGGGGACGCGCACCTACTTCACGAACCAGGGTGGGGACGTGCTCGTCACGGACGCGCCCCGCTACAGCGGTTCCGCCGCCGGCCCGGCGCCGGATGCCGCCTTCGTCGAGCGCGGCACGATCCTGGGCGCGACCGCCGTCGACGCCCGGGGCTCCGACGGCAACGAGTGGAAGCAGGCGAACTGACACCCATCGGGCGGCGCTACCTCGGGCGAGGCGTCGTCGACGTCGGTGGGGGAGGCCGGTCCGTCTCGACCTCGGCCTCCCGGAGCTGGGCGTGGCTCCAGGCTTCCGCGGGATGCCGTGCGACCACGGCGCGCAGACGATCGACGGCCTCGCCGCTCCTCCCGAGCGCCGCGAGCGCCGCGCGGAGCATGCGGCAGACGTTCTCGCCGTAGTCACCGAGCTGCAGGTCCCCTGCGAGGACCGCCTGCGCTTCCGCGAGGGCCCCGGCTGCGTCCCCCGCCCCGAGCTTGCGCCCGATGGAGTCGTGGGCGCGGCTGACCGCAATCGCGGGCTCCGTGCGCGTTCGCGCGCCCCACGTCGCGATGGGCTCGAGCCGGCCGGGCACCAGGTCACGCACGAATCGCGCCGGGATCGCATAGCCGGCCTCGCCGTCGATCGTGCACTGCACGACGACGGCCGCCACGCGCCCGTCCGCATCGAGGGCGGGGGCACCGCTTTGCCCCCCACCGAGGTAGGCCCGGAGTCGCACGACCGTGCCTGCCCCCGGCCATCGCATCTCGGCGCTCTCGACGACGGCGCCCGCCCCGCTCTGGGCGCGCCCGGAGCGGCTGCCGACGACCAAGAGCGCTTGGCCGATCACGGGCCCGCCCGGCGCGAGGGGGAGCGGCGGGATGTCCCCGATGGGATCCACCGCGAGCAGGACGAGGTCCACCGTCCGTGGATCCGCGACCACGCCCTGCGCCCGGAGCTGGCGACCGTCGGCGAGGCGGACGTGCACCGTGTCGGTGCCCACCACCGCATGTCGGCAGGTGACCACGCGATCCGGCGCGACGAGGAACCCCGTGCCCACCTCGGTCGCCGCGCCGCGCCGGCCGATGATGCTCACGACCGCGGGGTGCGTGACGACGCCCGCGTCCTCTATCGGCTGGCTCGCGCACCCGGCGACGGCGATCGATGCCACGAACCCGAAGATCGTCGCGAATCGGGTGGTGCGTCCGCCCATGGGGAGAGCCTCCCGACCGACGTGCTGCGGGATCAGCCGGCGCCCGCCCGGACGTTCACGCCGACGAGGTGCCACTCGGCGTTCGCCCAGCTCCACCCGAACGTGGCCTCGCCTGGGCCCTTCTCGAACATCACCTTGAGCTTCACCACGTGCTTGCCGTCCTTCGGCTCCTCGGCGGGGAGGCGCTCGGCTTCGACCACCTTGCCCGTCTTCTCGCGCAGCGTGCGCATCTGGGGCTCGTACACGTCGGCCTTCCACGCGCCCTGGAGGGGCTTGCTGAAGCGCGCGTAGAGCGCGGTGAACGACTGCGCGTCGTAGAGGGCCAGGAGGTCGCGCGACATCTTCTCGAGAACGGTCGGGTCGGCGGGAGGCGCCAGCTTCTCGTCGAACTTGATCGTAAGATTGAGCAGCTTCCAGTCGCCACCCTCCTTCACGAAGTGGAACTCGGCGTCGGCGGGACCCCGCTCGTACGTGAGCTCCATCGAGACGTTGCCGGTG
>JAYTCP010000615.1:0-9967 GCA_043736435.1 Planctomycetia bacterium
GCGGTCGAGGGCGGGCCGAGCTTCGAGGTCGTGCGCGACACGAAGGACGGCAGCTACACCTTCTACGCGGTCGACGAGATGGTGGGCGGCAAGGCCTACACGGTCGAGAACCCGACCGTCGTGGTGTCGGGCCGCACGTACAACCTGACGCGCGTCGAGGGCGAGCCCCGCGCGTGGCGCCTCGTCGGCCTGGACGCGGCGGGCAGCGATGCGCGCGACGGCCAGCTGAACATCACCCTGTTCGGCAAGACCCTGTCGACGCGTGTCGGCCTCTCCGGCATCGGCATCGGCGTGAAGTAGGGTCCCCCGCGGCGCCTCCCGGCGTCGCACGGTCCCTCTCGCAGGGCGCGCGGGCAACCGCGCGCCCTGCGTCGTTGGTGCGCCGGGGGCGGCCTCCCTCCCCCTCCGCCCCCACCCTCCCAGCGCCGATCCTCCCGCACGGACCGGCGGGATGCGCTCGGTTGCGTGCCGCCGGGCTTCGGCTCAGCGGCCGACGCGTGCGAAGTCGATGAAGCCGCGCTCGACGTCGGTGCCGAGCAGCTTCACCCGCACCCGGTCGGCCACCTCGAGGCCGCGGAAGCCCTCGACGATGCGCCCCTCGACCGGCGGCTGGAACACGCGCGCCCACGTGCCCTTCTCGGACGCGCCGGTCACGACGCCGTCGAACGACTCGCCCACGCGGTGCTCGAGCAGCAACGCCGCCGCCGACTTGCGCACCTGGCGCTCGACCTTGTTCGCGGCGTCCTCCTGGGCGGTGCAGTGGGCCGCCAGGGACTCGAGCTCGACGGTGGGGTAGGGCGGCGGGCTCCCGGCGAGCGCCGCCTTGAGCAGCCGCTGCGTGATCAGGTCGGGGAAGCGACGGTTCGGCGCCGTCGAGTGGGTGTAGTCGCGCACGGCGAGGCCGAAGTGCCCGATCGGGCGCGGCCCCGGGCGCTCGACGACGTACTCGCCGGCTCCCATGAGCTTGACGACGAGGAGCGACAGGTCGGGGAACCGCAGCAGGTCGGCCTCGCGCCGCTGCACGAGGAACTCCTGGAGCGCGCGCGCATCGGGCTCGGGGGGAAGCCGAGCCCCGTGCTCGGCGGCGAGCAGGACGAGGCGGGCCCAGCGCTCGGGAGAGCGCACCACGCGCCGGATCGCGGGGACGCCGGCCTTCTCGAGGAAGCGGGCCGTGGCGCCGTTGGCCGCGACCATGAAGTCCTCGATCAGCTCCTTCGCGCGGTTCGGCGCGTCGACCGCGAGGTCGAGGATGTCCTCTCCCTCGAAGACGGGCCGCGCCTCGATCGTCTCGAGGTCGAGCGCGCCCTGCTCGTGGCGCTTGCGTCGGAGCGCCTGGGCGACGCGGTCCTGAATCCGGATCTGCGCGTCCACGCCGGGTGCCGCGGCCATCGCCTTGGGCATCGGAGCGGTCCCCACGAGCCACGCGGCGACGGCGTCGTAGGCAAGCTTCGCCTTGTTGCGGACGCGCGCGCGGTACACGTCCGATGCGAGGAGCGTCCCGTCGACGCCCACTTGGAGCTCGACGACCACCGCAAGGCGGTCCTCGCCCGGGTTGAGCGACGTGAGGTCGGTGGAGAGCCTCTCCGGCAGCATCGGGAAGATCTCGACCCCCGTGTACACCGACGTCGTGTTGTGGCGCGCATGCCGGTCGATGGGCGTGCCCTCGCGCACGACGGCATCGACGTCGGCGACGGCGACGAACGTCGTCACGACGCCCCCGCCCTCTTCGCGCGCGGCGGTCAGCTGATCGAGGTCCATCGAATCGTCGTTGTCGATCGACGCCCACGAGAGGGACGTGAGATCACGGATCGACGGGCCCGCCTCCCGCCCCGGCCCCGGGATCGACGCGAGCTGCGCGAGGGCCGCGTGATCGAAGTCGGGGAAGAGCCCGCGCGTGCGCATCGCCGTGCGGGCGATCTCACGGAGGTCGGAGCGGTGGTGTCCGGGGCGGGGTCTCATGCGGCCAATCTACCCCCCGCCCTGCGGGACCGGTGTGTCCACACTCCCCTCGGACGGCTCGGCCGGGCGGCCTGCCGCGGCGCGACCAGGTCGAGGAAGCGACCGCTTCGATGGGGGCAGACGACATCCGGGGGAAGGGGGCGTGGATGCTGGGGGCGGCGGGGGCCGGAGTCCCGGCAAGGATCAGTCGGCCCAGCCGTCGGACCAGGCTTCTCGCCACGTCGTGGGTGCGAACGACGTGCCGAGCTCCTCGACGCCGTATCGGGACGCCTCGAAGGGAATCCAGCCCCGCACCCCCACCGACGTCGCGCCCTCGGGCAGGCGTCCGTTCGCGCGATCGGCCGTGTCGACCACGTGCCGTTCCGTGCCGCTCCACCAGACCAGGCGGACGCCCGAGCACTCGAGAGGACCGTCGTGCGACACCTCCCGGGCCGAGTAGTGCATCCCGACGGGCCAGACGCCGAGGGCGTACACCGGCTCCCGGCTCGTGATGACCTCGAACGTCGTGTGCGTGTCGTCCGAGAAGCGCATCCCCCCCTGCCCCGCTTCATAGGCGAACCAGAGATCCCGCGGGAGCACGTGATGGTGGCGCAGGGCCGTGTCCGCGCGACGAAGGAGCGTCTTCGCTGGATTCGGAGAGCCCTTCGCCATCTCGTAGCCGAAGGCCGTCACGAGCAGGGACCCCAGCAACGCGCCGGTCAAGAGCCAGGCGCGGACCCATCGGCTCCTCCTCGTCATGGGGTGCACCGCTCCGTCGGCGTCGGGCCTACCGGCCGCGTCCCGTGCGCGGGACGAACTCGCCGTTGGGCACGAACTCGGACTGGTCGCGGCCCTCGCGCGCGTCGCCGCCGTTGTCGCCCAGCGTGCCGAGCGCGCTCTCCATGCCCCGGGTCACGTCGCGCTCCGCCTGGCCGCCTGCGTCCGTCCCCGCGAGCACGGCCACGACGGCCGTGAGGAAGGGGATCGCCGCCTGGTTCTTCTCGGTCTTGAGCACCTTCTCCCGCACGAACTCCGCGCTCTTCGGGTCACGGATCTGCGTCAGCGCGTAGAGCGCGAACGCCCGCTTCTGCCAGTCGACCCCGGGCGCGAGGATCTTCTCGATCCCACGCGCGGCCTCGGCGTCCCGGTCGAAGTAGGAGAGCCCGATCGCCGGGCCCGTGGACAGCCTGTTGGTCTTCGCGGTCTGGAGCTCCCGCAGCAGCGTCTTCCGCACCGCCTCCTGCTTCGCGCCGCAGCGGCCGAGCGCGCGGCAGCAGTTGTTGCGCACGAGCTCGTCCTTCTCCTTGGTCAGCCGCTTCGTGAGCGGCTCGATCGCCGCGGCGCTCCCGATGTACTCGAGCGTGACCGCGGCGTTGCTGCGCACGGCGTCGGTGGAGTCGTCGAGCAGCTGGGCCGTCGGGGCCACGGCGGCGACGAGCCCGGGCTTCCCGAGACCCCGGAGGATCGCTACGACGGTCTCGGGGTCCCGCCTCGGCTCGAGCAGGAGGGCGCACAGCGGCGTCACGCAGTCGCCCTGCTTGTCGCCCCGGACCAGCTCTTGGACCGAGACGTCGCGCGCGGCCTGGCTGGAGCCACCCGATCGCACCTTGGCGATGCGATCGTGGATCCACGCCGCGCGCCGCTCCTCGGGGGTCCCGACCCCGCCGGGGGCGTTCATGTCGACCTTGGCTCGGTGCGCGACGAGCGCCGAGTCCATCATGGCGAGCAGCGCCGTGACCGAGGCCGCGCCCGCTCCGTACGACCAGTACTCCTTCCGCTCGATGAGCGCCCCGTCCGCATGCACGAAGACGTGCTGCGGCGACACGATCTCGCCCTGGATGCCGAGGCGCGCGCGGAGCTCGTCGTAGTCGGCCCCGGTGCCGTCGGGCCGCAGGAGGATGCAGACGAACGCGCGGCTCTTCGCGACGACCGCGGGGTCGAGGTAGGTGTGCTCGCGCAGCTCCTTGCCGGCGGGCTCGACGCGGGTCTTGCCGAGGACGCGCTCGGCGTTGATGGCGAGGAAGATCGGCTTCCCCTCCTTCTTCGCGGCCTCGAACGCCGCGAGGAGGCCCGGCTGCCAGTCGACGTACGGCGACGCCGCCGGCGGCGGCACCGGCGTCGGCGGGGGGCCGCCGGCGTGCACCGGGAGACTCCCGACGAACGCCAAGGCGATCGTTTGGAGGGAAAGCGCGGCTCGTCGCATCGGTTCTCCTGTCCCGGCGGGCGGAGGCTAGAGCCTACCCCGGGCCGGGCGACACGGGGAGCCCAGGACGGGAAGCCCGAAGCGTCGTCGGACCGCGTCGCGAAGGCTTGCCACGAGGTGGCAGAAGTCCACGTCGAGCCACTGGACCGAGCTCAAGGGAAGCGGACCGGCTCGTTCGCCGACCGGGGGCTGCTCCGCGTGCCGCCGCGGAAGGCCGGGTCTCCGTCCGGACGATCACACGCAGGCGGGGCTCTCCACGGCGTAGAGGGCCTCCTGCTCGACGCCGACGCGACGAGGGATCGGCACCGCGGCCCGTCCCGGCTCCGCCTTCGGCACGCCTCGGCGGCGCTTCTTGCTGAACACGCCGTAGTGGGTCAGCGTGCATCGCGGCTGCTCCGCCCGCTTGGTCCGCTGCACCCGGGCGTGCCGGAGCTTCTCGATCTGGAGCGCCGCGCTCGCCAAGGGCCCGCCCACCCAGCCCGCGAGACGGCCTCGCAGGCCCACCTCCTCGATCAGGCTCTTCCGAAGGGCCCGGACCCGGCCCGCAACGGCATGGCCGGTCCGGACGAGATCGCGTTCCATGGCGGAGAGGAAGGGGATGTACGCCACGAACATCCTCTTCATCCATGCCCGCCGCATCTGCACGAGCTCATGCTCCCAGCTCGCGGTCTTCACGTACCCGTTCCAGTGCACCTGCATCATCCGGTACAGCGACGGGCCGAGCTCGCGGAAGTCCTGCTCGAAGGCCAGGTCGAGCCGCCGCTCCAGCACCTCGTCGGAGAGATGGGCGTGGTGCCAGTTCTGCCGGACCTGCCCGTGCATGTCGGGATAGGGGAAGTTCAGCCGCAGCTTCCCCTCCCGCTTCATCTGGGCATGCAGCTCGGTCCCCGGGACCGGCATGTAGAGCATGAACTGGTTGTACACGCACCCGAAGCTGATCGCGTGCGCCACTTCCCGGTCGAGGTCGTGCTCCTTGTGGTGCTCGAATCCAAGGATCGTGGAGCCCAGGACCTCGACTCCGTGCGCCTGCAGGCCCATGACCAGCTCGCGGAGGTCGATCTCGTGGGACTTCCTGAAGGCGGTCCCGCTGGACTCCTCCAGCCCGATCCAGATGAACGAGTACCCGAGCTTCACGATGTTCTCGACCCCGAGCTTGATGAGCCCGTTGGCGGAGGAGAAGACGCTGAACTTGTGCGGACGCCGCTGCTCCTCCATCAACCGGAGCAGCTCCAGGGCGCGGCGCGTGTCGAGGGAGAAGTTCTCCGACATCACGAACATCTCGGCCTTGCCCTGGTCGGCGTGGGCGTTCGCGACGGCCAGGATGTCCGCGGCGGTGCTCAGGTACCGGACGAAACGTCCGCCGAACTTGTGCGACGTCGAGCAGAAGTTGCACTTCATCGGGCAGCCGACGTCCGGGATGAGCAGGCCCGCCGCGCCGGACGGCAGTGGGATCCCCATCACGCGCTTCCCCACGCTCGCGTCCACCAGCGGCGCGTGGATCCACCCGCGGTCCTTCAGGCCCAGCCCGGGGAGCGAGCCGTAGTAGTCCAGACCGTCGCGCTTGACGAACGTGATGCCCGCGCCGTGGAGGCCCTCCCGGACCAGCCACGAGCTCACGCTCGTCGGAGAGTCCGGCACGCGGGCGTGCTCGAAGCCGGGCTTCCAGATGTTGAACGTCTCCGTCGGGTCGAGCGCCCGGATCCGCTGGACCAGCTCCCGGATGACCTCCTCGTCGTTGGCGATGTGACCGCCGACGTCGATCGCGAGCCCGGGCTTCACGCGCCGGATGCAGCGCCAAGTCTCCACCAGGCTCTCGAAGTTCGGGAGGATCGACGAGACCCCGATCCGATCCCACGGCTCCGACGACAGGACGGCCGCCAGCTGGGCCGGCTGCGGGAAGTTCAGCACCGCCACGTCGGCGTCCAGGTTGACGCCGAACAGGTCGAACGCGAACGCGCGCGCGGCCATCTGCACGGTGTAGTACGTCTGGCCCCGGGTCACCTGGTTGCTCAGCAGGGACATCGGGTTCTTGAAGCGGGTGCTCTCCGAGTCCACCCCGTAGGGTCCGACGACCGTGGAGAAGAGGATCTTCTGCAGGGGTCGTGCATCGCGCTGTACGGGCATTCTCGGAGGCTCCCTGGTGTTCACGGGGCACGGACGGATCGCGCGGTGGGGGACGGAGCGTGGAGGCGGATCCACCCACCCGGCCTGTCGCTCCCGCGTACGACGTCGGACGTGGCGGCGGTCTGGAGCGGGAGGTGGCGGGATCCTCGGGGCCGGTATCGAGGACCGCGCGAGCGGCCTTCGTGGTCATGTCGCCCGCAGCGCGAGGACCCGAGGATCGTGAGGCGAGGACTCTAGCCCCACGAGGCGGCACGGCGGGAACATGCCCGACCGTCGGAGGGCCCTCGGCAGCGAGCACGCGTGCGCGTCGCCCCCGACGCGCGGATTCCGCGCCGATCGTGCAACATCCCCGTTGCGCGTGCCTGCCGCGGCCGAGCGTACCGCTCCCGATCCCGAGCCCGTCGCTCCCGTCGAGCCCGGCTCCCCCAGGCTCGGTGCCGCCCGGCGTGGGCGCGAGCGCTCCAGAAGCTGGTCGAGGGGGATCCGCGGCACTGCCCACAGCGCGGAACGACGATGGGGTGCAGGCAGGACCCTCGACCGCACGTCCGCGATCCGATCGTCGAGCGGCGCGAAGATCACCGGACCCCGTACCCTCCCTACTTCGCCTTCATCCAGAGCGCCTGGAAGATGCCGCGAGGGTTCGTGAGCCTGAGCCGGGTCTTCCGGTTCGCGTACGTCCCCAGCACGAGGAACCGGCCCACCTTCGCGTCGGCGCCATAGCCGAACAGACTGTACCGACCGGCCGCGCTCAGCACGAGCTCGTCGTCCTCGACGGTCCACGTCCCCGCGTCCTTCTCGCGCACCATGCGGCCGCCCGTGAGCGCCATCAGCGTCCGGGCGTAGGAGCCGTCGGCGCGGAGGTCGAGGTAGGTGCCCGTCGAGATCGTTGCGTCCCCTGCGTAGGCGCCGCCGCGATCCACGTAGTTGGCGAGCTCGCTCGACGACTCGCTCCACTCGCCGGCCAGCGCGGCGGTGGAGAACAGCTCCACCTTCTCCGCGGCTGCACCGGGAATCCGCACCGTCTCCAGGAACTCGCCGATCTCGACCTCCGCCGCGCGTTCCAACGTCCAGTCCGGGCCGGAGTAGACGCCGAGGACCGGAACGACCTGGCCCCCGTGAGCGACCATGTACAGCGCGACCGTCACGTCGCCGCCTCCCTTGTCCTTGGCCTGCGAGTCGGCGTCGAAGGCGCATGCGTAGCCCGAACCGAGCCGGCTCGTCAGCGGCATCGGCGCGATGCGCGTGACGTAGTTGGGCGTCACGTACGATCGCCAGAATCCGTCGAACTGCGCGCGGACGGAGCCGGCCAGGGCCTCGCCCGGGAGGACCAGCAGGCTGAAGCGGTACTTGAGCGACGCCTCGTTCTTCTCCTTCACGAGGTAGGGAAGCCCCGCGAGCTTCGTCTCGACCCACGCCGCCGGAGTGCGGTAATCGACGGGGGGGACGCCCGGCTTCCCGGGGCCCGACGCCGGCTTCGCGCCTCCCATCCCGCGGATCATCCCGGCAAGGGCGTCGGCGTACCTCGCCATCGTCTCGACGCTGTCGGACAGGACCACGACCACGCCGCCCTCGTCCCCCTTCTGGATCGCCACCAGGTAGGCGAGCAACGAGCGGTCCTTCGTCTCGATCGTGCCGAGCGCGCCCTTGTAGTCCCATCCGCCCTCCGAGGTGGAACGCTCGGTGTCGGCCTTCGCCTTGAACGCCCCGATCTCCGCGACCATCTTCTTGCCGTCCTCGAGGATGCCGTCCAGCCTCCCCGCCGTCGTCTTCGTGAGCGTGACCATCACTCGGTAGAACTTGCCCTCGGGGACGTCCCCGGGAGTGAGGATGGTTGCGCGGGCCTGCTCCTCGACCTTCCAGCCGGCCGGCGCCTTGAGAGGGATCTCGATGCGCATCGCCACGCGGATCGGGACCAGGAGGCGGGGCGTGGCCGCGGGAGGCGGGGCGACGACGATGGCGGCCCAGGCGGCGAGGATCAGGGCTTCCATGGAGGCTCCTCGAGGCAACGGTGTCGAAGGTAGAGGTCCGGTACAGGTACGGAAGGTACGGTGTCAGGCGCGGACCTCCTAGCGGACCGACGGCACCCCGTCCCGGCGGGTGGAGGGCCGGATCGCGCGGCGCCATGGATCGGGGAGCGTTGGACTCCACCTCGGAGGAGCTGGCGCGGATCGTGGGGCACCTCCAGCAGGAGGCGCGCAACATCTCGCGCATCTCCCCCGCGGAGGCCCGCCCCCGGCCGCTCCCCCCGATCGCTTCGGGCAGGGAGCGCGTCCGCCCCGGGGCGAGCAGCGCGCGCCGAGGATCCCCTTCCCGCGCTGCGGCGGGCCTCGGGTCGCGGGACGTACGGGATCCGTGCCTTCGGATCGGGTTCCCCCGGAGATCCGAGTGGCGACCTACCCCTCCCTCCCGCCCCCGCCGCCCCCGGAATCCTGCAGGAAGGGTGTCGTGTGAGTCTCTCGCACCGGGCACGCCGGCCCGCCGCCGTCACGGCAGCCGGTACACCGCGCCGCGGCGCTTCCCGTCGCGGACGATCCGCCCCTTCGACATGAGCTCCTGGAGGTCGCGCAGGCCCGTGCGCTCGGAGGCGCCGGTCATCTCGATGTACTGGCGGTTCGTGCAGCGGCCGTTCGCCGACAGGAACTCGAGGAGGCGGCGCTGGCGCTCGTTGAGCGCGTCGAGCGGGGCGGAGACGGCGGTCGCGGCGGAGGCCGCCGTGCCCGAGCGGGGCGGGTCCATGCGGAGGTGCTCGGGGCCCGCCACGTCCTCCTCGCACATGACGACCGCGCGCTCGATCACGTTGCGCAGCTCGCGCACGTTGCCCGGCCACGGATGGCGGTACAGGACGTCCATGGCCTGCGGGGAGAGGCGTGTCGGCCCGCGGCCCATGCGGCGGCGGGCGTCCGCGAGGAAGTGCTCGACGAGGGTGGGGATCTCCTCGCGCCGGTCGCGGAGCGGGGGGATCTCGATGCGGAGCACGTTCAGGCGGTAGTAGAGGTCCTCGCGGAAGCGGCCCGCCGCGACGGCCTTCTCGAGGTCCTGGTTCGTCGCGGCGACGACGCGCACGTCCACGTCCACGGGCTTCGAGCCGCCGAGGCGCGTGAACTGGCCCTCGGCGAGGACGCGCAGGAGCCGGACCTGGGCCGAGAGGGTCATCTCGCCCACCTCGTCGAGGAAGATCGTGCCGCCGTCGGCCATCTCGAAGCGGCCCTCGCGCCGCCGGTCGGCGCCGGTGAACGCGCCCTTCTCGTGGCCGAAGAGCTCGCTCTCGAGCAGCGACTCGGGGAAAGCCGCCGTGTTGATCTTCACGAACGCCTTCTCGGCCCGCGGGCTGCGGCGGTGGATCAGGTCGGCCAGCACCTCCTTGCCCACGCCGGTCTCGCCCGTCAGGAGGACCGTGCTGTTCGTGCGGGCGCCGCGGCGCGCCGTCTCGAGCAGGCGCACCATGCGCTCGGTGCGGAAGATCGCGCCGTCCTCGAACGGCGGCACCTCCACGAGGCCCGCGTCGAGGCGCGCGACGTCCACCACGCGGTCGCCGCCGTCCTGCCGCGCGGCGCCGAGGGCCCGCCCGGCCGAGTCGAGCAGGAACTCGACGCTCTTCGCGTCCTCGGGGCATCGCGCGACGCCCACCGAGACCGGCGTGCGGATCGGGTCCCCGTCGTCGGTGCGCAGCTCCACCGCGGCGAGACGCTCGCGGATCTGGCT
>JAYTCP010000616.1:0-5861 GCA_043736435.1 Planctomycetia bacterium
ATGGGGAATCCCGGTTGACTGATCTACTGTGCTAGTGTAGTAATACAGACATGCGCCTCCGGGTGGACACCGACCGACCGCTCCCGCCCTCGCAGCAGATCGTCGAGACGGTGCTCGATGCCGTCGCGTCGGGCGAGCTGCGCACGGGGGACCGGCTGCCGAGCGTGCGCGAGGCCGCGGCCGCGGCGCTCGTGAACCCGAACACCGTGGCGCGGGCCTGGCGCGACCTCGAGGCCCTGGGCGTCGTCGAGGGGCGCGCGGGCTCGGGCGTGTTCGTGACGGCGGCGGGGCCCGACGTCGCGCGGCGGGAGCGGCGCAAGGCGACGCTGGCGTCGCTCAGGCAGGCGGCGGAGGAGGCGGTGCGGGCGGGTCACGGGTCGGAGGCGGTGCTCGACGAGGTGCGGCGTGCGATCGCGCAAGCCGAGGATCGCGGGCGCCGCGAGTCGCGAAGCGGAGCCCCCGAGGGCAAGGGAGGACGACGATGAGCGACCCGACGGCCATCGAAGCGAAGGGGCTCGGGTACGCCTTCGGTCGGCGCCGCGTCCTTCACGGGCTCGATCTCGCGCTGCCCGCGGGCTCCACGACGGTGCTGCTCGGGGCGAATGGCGCCGGCAAGACGACGCTCCTGCGCCTCCTGTGCGGCCTGCTCAAGCCCGCCGAGGGCAGCGTGTCGGTCCTCGGGATCGACCCCACGCGCGAGCGCGACCGGCTGAGTGCTCGTCTCGGCTTCGTGCCCGACGCGCCCGACGCGTGGCCCTGGATGACGGCCGAGGAGCTCGGGCGCTTCCTCTCGGCCCACCACCCGCGGTGGGACGAGGCGCTCGCAAAGGACCTCCGCGCGTCCATGAAGGTGCCGGCGAACCGTCGATTGCGGGACATGAGCCGCGGCGAGGCCACGAAGGCGATGGTCGCGACGACGCTCGCCCACGCGCCCGAGGTGCTGCTGCTCGACGAGCCCTTCGGCGGCCTCGACCCGATCGCCCACGAGGAAATCCTCGAGTGTGTGGTTCGGTCGCTCGAGGTGGGCACGCGCACGGTGCTCGTCTCCACGCACGACCTCGACGTGGCGGCGCGGCTCGGTGACCAGGTGGCCGTGCTCGCGAACGGCCGTATCGGGCGCGTCGTCCCGATGGACGAGGCGACCGCGGGGACCGCGCCCCGTCGCGAGGCGCTCAAGGGGATGTTCACGGACGTCGTACGGGGGGAACGCACATGAGCCGGTTGCGCGCGTGGACGTGGAAGGAGGCCCGGGAACATCGGTGGGCGCTCTTCGGGGTGTGGCTGGCCGTGGCCCTGCTCAGCGCGCTGCCCTTCGTCGCGTTTCAAGTGGAGACGACGCGGGACACCCTCGACCATCTCCCGGGCGTGGCCGTCGCGCTCGCGACGCTGGTGCTTGGGCTCGACCTGTTCGCCCGCGAGACCCGGCGGTCGACGCACGCGCTCATCCTGCGGACCCCGGGCGCGATGCGGTGGGCGTTCCCGGCGAAGCTGCTGCTGTTCGCCGTCGGGACTCTCGGGGCGCTCGCGATCGAGGAGCTCCTGCGGCATCCGCTCGAGGCGATCACCGGCGTCCCCAGACCGTATCGCTACGAGTTCTTCCAAGGCGAGTGGCAGCGCTTCGACCGGCCGATCCAGGCGAAGACCCAGCTCGGTCTGCCCACGACGATCTACCTTGGCAGCCTAGCCGCGGCCCTCGGGCTCTGGCATGTCGCGGGTTCCGTGGCATCCCCCCGCGCCGGCGTGGGTGCGCTCTGCGGGGTCCTCGCGCTCATCGTGCTCTCCGTGCCGATGATGCTCCTCCGCGCGCAGAGCCCGTGGTGGTTCCGCCCCTCGGGTCCGGAGGCGTCCGTCTGGATCGCGGGCATCGGTCTCGCGGGCCTGCTCGTGGCCGGCGTCGCGTGGTTCTCCGGTCGGCGATTCCTCTTCCCGCGGAAGGCGGCGGCCCTGCGCGGTGGCCTCGTCGCCGTGGTCCTCTTGGGGCTCGCGACGGGCGCCACGGCCTACGCCGTGGAACGGTGGGAGGCCGCGGACCCCCGCGCCCCCGAATTCCGCATTGCGTCCGGCTACCTGGGGGCCGGAGGGAAGCGGCTCTACCTGACGACCGTCCGCGGAAGCTGGTACGGGGAGCATCAGGACTCGGCGCGGCAGTCGCCGCCCTACGCATGGACGGTGGTGCTCGACGACCCGACGTGGCCCGCGTCCGATGTCCGGACGGGCGCCTGGTTCCGGCAACCCGAGCGGATCGCACGAAACGCCAGTCTCGTCCCGCTCCCCTTCGTCATTCGCATCGACCAGGACCTTCCTCGGGCGGATGACGATGCGGATCGGTGGACCTGGCTGGACACGCGGACCGGCCACCAAGTCCAGGTGGGCGGCGCGCGAACGCTCACGGAGGTGACCATCGAAGCGTCGCGAGCGACGGCCAAGGCGCAGACGCCGCTGCGCGACTCGAAGGGTCGACGCGTGTGGTGGGTCGAGGACGCCGTGGAACGCGACGGGGACGAGGACCGCATTGCGGTGGAACGTCTCGCGGGCAGCCCTCGCAACAGCTACGCGGACTTCCTCCCCAACGGCTTCCTCGTGGAGGGGAGCTTTCGGGATCCCGATCGACCCGAGCACTTGAGCTACCAGCGACTCACGATCGACGCGGAAACCGGGGAGAAGCGGCAGCGTTTCCCGTTTGGACCGCCGAATCCACCCGGTTTCGATCGCGGCGTCGGCACGTCGATCCCGTTGAGTGACACGAAGTTCCTCCAGCGACACCAGCACTTCAGGTCTGACGGCACCGTGGCGAAGGACAGCGGCTGGCTGATCTGGGACGCGTCGGTCCCGGATCAGTGGACGCCCGCGCCCGGCGCCCCCACGGGTCGGGTCGTCGAGTCGGGGGTCCCGGGCACGCTGCTCGTGCCACTGGACTCGGGACCGAAGCAGGCCCCGGGCGAGGTCGCTTCGACGAGACTCGTCCTCTGGAAGCCCCTGACGGGCGAGCACGCCCCGGTCCTATGTGACGATGCGAGTCTGCTCTCGGCGGGTTTCTTGTACTCTCACGGGGTCCTCCCTGACGGTCGACGCCTGCTCGGCCTCTACGAGCGCATTCCACCGCCGCTCGGGCGCCACGCCCTGATCCTTTTCGACGTCGGGACGCGGACGATCACCCCCGTCGCGCCGTGGTCCGCCGGCAGGTGGGGCCCCATCGCGTTCGACGTCGACGGCAGCCTGCTCGTGATCGAGGACAGCCGACGCGTGGTGCGACTGTCCGATCAGGGTCGCAAGCGCGAGGTCGTCTGGCCGAAGTAGTGCGCCGCGCGCGGGCACGTTGCGGTCCACTCGGGTACCGTGGGCGCGGAGGTGGCGTCCGTGGGCCTGTTCGACATCCACAAGCCGTACCGCATTCCGATCCTCGAGCGCCTCGCGCGCGACGGGGACGACTACGCCATGTTCGCGCTGTCGTGGTGCCTCCGTCTCGAGCCGAAGGGCGGCAAAGGCCCGGCGGCGGGACGGTGGCGTCGGCGAGCGGAGCGGACGCTGCTGACGGCACAACTGGAAGTGGTTCCCTACTGCCTGCGTGCTGACGGGACGCCTCGACGCCTTTCGCCCGTTCACCTTGCGTGGGTACGCCGCGCCGCGCGCCTGCGCCACCCCCAGGGCCTGCACGCGCACGCGTGGACCCTGCGAAGTCGCCCGGCCCGTCGGGCTGCGCTCGCGCGGGCTGCGCGCGCCGGCAGCTCCCGTGCCGCCTACGACCTGGCGATGCGCGTGCAGACGTTGGCCGGGGACATTCGGTTCGTACGTCGATGGCTCGGGGTCGCCGTCGTCGTCGGGATGCACGAGCAGTGGGACGAAAGCGCCGAAGCGCTCGTGTCGACATCGGGATCCTTTCTGAAGCGATTTCGGGCGAACGCCGACGCGTGGCGGCGCCGCGCCGCTGGAGGTGACCCGGAGGGACTGCTCCTCCTCGGCTACGCGCGGCGCTTCGGTCGCGGCGCATCGTACGACCCGGTAGGTGCGCGGAGGGCATGGGAGGCCGCCTGGAAGCGCGGATGTGCCGAGGCCGCGCTCCCGCTGGCGCTCGGTTCGTGCGAGCACGGGAGCTCCATGTCGCCCCGGACGGCCGCCATGTGGGCGGAGCGGGCCGCGGCGACCGGCGATCCCCTGGCGCTGGCCGTGGCGGGGGACATGACGTCGATGGCGACGCCCGCGCTCAAGCGACGTGCCGTCGGCTGGCTGAAGCGTGCCGCCGGCGCAGGACAGCCCCGCGCTGCTCATCGACTTGCCTGCGGCCACGCCTACGGTGGATTCGTCCCCCAGGACCTCCCCGAGTCCCAGCGTTGGGCCCGCGTCGCCGCGGACGCAGGTCACGAAGGGGGGATGTCCCTGCTCGCCCGGCTGCTCGAGGAGAAGGCCCATCCCACGCCGGGCGAGCGCCGCGAGGCCACCGCGTGGCGGAGACGCGCCGCGGCCTGCGGCAACTACGACGACTGGACGAACTACGGCGTGCGGCTTCACGAGGGGAAGGGCGTGCGGCGCAACGACCGGGAGGCGGTGCGTTGGTACCGGCGCGCGGCGGCGCAGGGATGCGAGTCCGCGATGGCGAATCTCGGGCGCTGCTACCGGGACGGGCACGGGGTGCGGAAGTCGCCTCGTCTCGCAGCCCGATGGTTCCGTCGGGCGGCGGAGGTGTTCGACAGTCCCCAGGCGGCCTGGTGCCTGGGCCGGATGTACCTCTCCGGGGACCTCGGGAAGCCCGACGCGAGCCGTGCCTTCCGCTGGTTCCGCCGGGCCGCGGCCGGGGGCGACGCGGACGCCCTGAGCGACCTCGGGGTTGCGTACCACAGCGGTCGCGGCGTCACGAAGGACCGGGAGTTCGCTGCGCTGCTGTACCGGGCCGCCGCCGACGCCGGCGACGGTTGGGGGGCCTACTGTCTTGGTCAGTGCTATCGCGACGGCGAGGGCGTACGACGCAGCCGCCGCTCCGCCGAACGCTGGTTCGGCGTCGCGATCGAACGCGACGTGAAACCAGCGCGGAAGGATCTCGAGCGGCTGCGTGCGGTGCACCCGGCGCCCAAACGATCCCGAGCATGAGTGCCTCGCCCGGATCCCTTGCGGGGATTCGGGCGAGGGCGAGAGCGATGGGCCGCTCTACGGGTGCAGCACGATCGCCGCCGCCGTCGCCGGTCCGACCGGCTCCGCGAGCGTCACGCCGTTGGCCTTGAGCGCGAAGCCGAGGACGGCCCAGGCGTCGGCCTCCACGAGCTTCGGGCCGCCGGGCGGCATCGTCGTCACGACGAACTGCGCCACGTCGCCGGCCGTCCGGAACGGTCCCGTGCGGAAGCGTCGGCCCGCGGGCGGGTCGAGCGGGAGCGCCGTCGCGCCGACGAGGGCCGGCGCCTCCGGGCCGCCGCCGCCGCCCGCGCCGTGGCAGCGGGCGCACTGCTGGGCGTAGACGACACCGCCCCGCTCCACCTGCATGCGGACGGCATCCGCGGGCGTGATCGGCGCCGCCGGCATGGGTTGGGGCGCGCACGAGCGGGCGGGGCGACACGTCGTGCACCGGTTCCGGCAGGCGACGGCTGACGTCAGCGTCGCGGCGAGCAGGGATGCGAGAGCGAGACGGGAAAGGATGCGGAAGTTCACGATGGGGGACTCCATGCCGAGGTCCCTCCCCGGCGATGGGCGCTTGGATACCCCGGCCCGGTGAAATATACAAGCATGATATTGGAGAAAAAAGGGGGCGGCGGGGCGGACGCCGGGGGCTATGCTCCGCACGGTCATGCCTCGCCCCCGCCGCCGCCCTGCCTCGCCGCGCGAGGCGCTCCTCGCCGCCCTGCAGCGGCATCGCCCGGCGTCCATCGACGTGCTGG
>JAYTCP010000617.1:0-5420 GCA_043736435.1 Planctomycetia bacterium
CGTCCACGCCGAGCCCGCGGGCCATCGCGAGCAGCACGTCCACGCAATGCGGGCCGCAGGCCTCGTCCATGGGGACGGCATCCCATCCGGGGTAGAGCGCCTCGAACTGGGCGACGAGATTGCGCTTCCGGGCGTAGCGTCGGCCCGGGAGCTCCGCGAGGTCGCGCGCGAGGTAGACGTAGTTCGCCCCCGCGCGGTCCTCCCGCGCGTCGAACTGCGCGCAGAGCTCGGGATGGCCGTCGAGGAAGTCCCGCGCGACGCTCAGGAGCCTCAGGGGGTACGCGAGCTTGCGCGCCTCGGCGAGCAGGGTCTCGCAGCAGCCAGGACTCAGGGGCCCGAGGGGCTGGAGCAGGTGGCGCTCGCCCGGCGTCCCGTACGGCCGGGCGATCAGGATGCAGTCGCCGCTCATGCGGGCCCACTCGAACCCGTACGGCCCCGCCCACGCCGCGAGCGAGGCGAACGTGTACCCCGAGATCCGCTGCGGGAACCGGTGCAGCAGTGCCTTCAGCGTCGCGCCGTCCTCGAGGCGGAGCGGTTGGAACTCGAGGCCAAGGAAGCGTTCGGTCATGGCTGCGCCTTCGTCGGGAAGCGCATGGGGACGAAGCCCTCGAGCTCGCGGAAGCCGAGGCGCTCGTAGAAGGCGGTCGTCCCCGGCTCGGCGACGAGGCCGATCCAGACGAGGCCCCGGCTCACGCAGGTGCGCGTCAGCAGGGCGATCATCTCGCGGCCGAGGCCGCGTCCCCGGCACTCCGGCAGCACGACGACGTCCTGGATGTAGCCGTCGCTCACGCCGTCGGAGAGCACCCGCCCCATGGCCACGGTCCGCTCCCCCTCGACGGCGACGGCGAAGCAGAAGCTGCCCGCGATCATGGCCGGGATCGCCGCACGGCCCGCGGGGTCCTCACGCCACCAGCCCGCGGACGCGTAGAGCGCCACGACGTCGTCCGCGGGCCACGCGGTCACGATCCGGAGGTCCGCGGGGAACGGATCTTGGGTGGGGAGGGAAGGGGGCATGGGGAAGGGAGGGCAGGCTACCCCGGCGGCCTCGGGCCCCGGATCGGCCCTGGCCGGGCGGCGACGGCCCAGCCGGCCCCCCGCGCCCCCCCCATCGTCCGTCCCTTGCCCCCCGGAAGGCCCCCTCCCCCATTTCGGTCTTGCGCCCCGACAGCCCTGGTATATAGTACTGACATGTCAGTCTAGTAGTGGTCGGCTCCACCCGGAGACCCCGCGATGCACCCCCTGGACGCGCTGCGCACCTACGCCCTGCTCGGCATCCCCGCCGGCCTCGCCCTGGGGATGCTCCTCGGGCTCGTCGCCCGTCACGAGGGCGGCTGGGGCGGCTACGCGTCGTTCCGTCGCCGCGCCGCGCGCCTCGGGCACATCGCGGCCGTGATGCTCCCGGTCCTCGGTGGCGCGTACGCCCTCTGGCTCGACGGGCCTTCCGTCGCGGCCGGCCCGCTCGCCTGGGCGACGGTCCTGTGGATCGGAGGCGGGCCGCTCCTGTCGGTGTCCCTCTTCGTTGCGGCGTGGAGGCCCCGTGCCCGCGCCGCTTTGGTCGTGCCCGCGATCGCCCTGACCGCGGCATCCATCCTGTTCGCGTGGGCGGGGCTCGCGTGAGCCTCGCGGAAAGGAGACCGTCGTGAAGATCGCTCTCGTCGCCATGAGCGGCGTCCGGGTCCGGAGCCGCGAGCTGTTCGAGATCGGCGTAACGCTGCCGGGGTTCGTCGAACGGAGCAAGGTGATCGCCTCGCTCCCCTCCCTCGGCCTCCTGACGCTCGCGGGGGCCACGCCCCCCCACCACGAGATCGTCTACTTCGAGCACGGGGACGTGGCGCCCGAGGCCTTGGCCGACGCGGGCTTCGACCTCCTCGCCGTGTCGACGTTCACGGCCCAGGCGCCCGAGGCCTACGGCTTCACGGACGCTTGCCGGGCCCAGGGCCTGCGCGTCGCCATGGGCGGGCTCCACGTGACCACGATGCCCGACGAGGCGGCAGCGCACGCCGACCACGTCTTCGTCGGCGAGGGGGAGGAGACCTGGCCCGAGTTCCTCGCGGACCTCGAGGCGGGGCGGGCGAAGGCGCGCTACGACGCGCGGGGCCGCGTGTTCGACTTCAAGAGGGCGCCGCTCCCCCGCTACGACCTGCTCGACCCCGCCCGCTACAACCGGATCACCGTCCAGACGACGCGCTCGTGCCCGCACCAGTGCACGTTCTGCGCGTCGGGGATCCTGCTCCGGGGCCCCTACCGCAAGAAGCCGCTCGAGCTCGTCCGGCGCGACCTCGACGCCGTCGCGGCGATCTGGCCGCGCCCCTTCATCGAGCTCGCCGACGACAACACGTTCGTCGACCACCGGTTCGGACGCGACCTCGCCGAGTCGTTCGTGCCCTACGGGCTCCACTGGTTCACCGAGACCGACGTCACCGTCGCCGACGACCCGGCGCTGCTCGACGCGCTCGCGCGCAGCGGCTGCCGCCAGGTGCTCATCGGCTTCGAGGCCCTCGACGCCGGCGCCGTGGCGAGCCTCGAGGCCGTGCCCTTCAAGGCGGGCCACGTCGCGGGCTACGCCGGCGCGGTCGAGCGCATCCAGTCCCACGGCGTCAGCGTGAACGGCTGCTTCATCCTCGGCGCCGACCACCACGGCCCCGAGTCGTTCGCGCGGATCGCGCGCTTCGCCGACGAGGCGGGCCTCGCCGAGGTCCAGGTGACGGTGCTGACGCCATTCCCGGGGACTCCCCTCTACGCGCGCCTCCTCGCCGAGGGGCGCATCCTCTCCCCCGGCGACTGGGGCGGCTGCACGCTGTTCGACGTCACGTACCGCCCCGCCCGTATGAGCGTGCGCGAGCTCGAGGAGGGCCTGCTCCACGTCTTCCACGATCTGTACAAGCCCGAGCGCGTCCGCGCGCGGCGCCGCCGCTTCCACGCGCAGGCCCGCGCCGGCGCCCGCGCGCGGAAGGCCGCCGCGCATGACGTGGCGCGCGGCGACGCGCGTCGCAGGTCGGCGTAGGGCACCGTGCTCGAACCGCGGACCCCCGCAGGGCTCCCGCCTCCCCGTTCGCGGCACCGCGCAGGGTATGGTGGTCGCATGCGCAGCGAGGCCAGTCCCGAGCGGATCCGGGAGTTCCTGCGCAGCTTCGGTCGCGCGGTGCGCGGTCCTGGAACGGTGTTCCTGACCGGCGAGGCCACGGCGTTGCTGCTCGGTTGGCGCGGCGCCACGCTGGACGTGGACCTGTCGATGGACCCCGAGCCCCGCGGGGCCTTCGAGGCGCTTGCCCGACTGAAGGAGGACTTGGACCTCAACGTCGAGATCGTCTCGCCCGCCGACTTCCTGCCGCGCCTGCCCGGCTGGCGGGAGCGCTGCCTCTTCATCGAGTCGGTCGGGGACGTGCAGTTCTTCCACTACGATCTCTGCTCTCAAGCGCTCTCGAAGCTCGAGCGAGGCCATCGGCGGGACATGGAGGACGTGCGCCAGATGGTCCGGCGGGGGCTGGTCCGGACGGACGAGCTCGTCCGGCTCCTGACCGCCATCGAACCGGGGCTTCTCCGCTTCCCCGCCCTCGACGCAGAAGAGCTCCGCCGCAAGGTGGAGCAGTTCGTGGCCTCCGAGGGAGGCGCAGCGTGAGCCAGGGGCTCGACGACCTTCGGGATCTCCCCGGCGCCGAGCTCGTGCTTCCCGGCATGCAGGACCTCGCCGCGGGTCGCGACACGGTGGAGGCGCTGCTGGTGGAGATCGCCGCGCCGCGGCTCCGGAGGTTGGGGCTCGCCGTGCCGCTGCGCGACGACCTCGAGCCCGAGCGGCGGCTCTACCTGCGGCTGCACGCCGAGCGGCCGGAGGGTGTTCATGCGCGCTACAACGCGCTGATCCGCCGCCTGATCGCCTTCTCGCAGGCGCTCGAAGGGCGGGTGGCCCGCGCACGTCGCCGGGGCCGCGCCGAGTCAGGCACGCACGTCGACCCGGCGTAGCCTCGGACGGCGGCGAGGTGCGAGAAGGGCCGGCCGGAGCCGGGCGGCGATCGAGCGGGTCGAGGTGCGCTGGCCCGACGGACGCACGCAGTCGACGGCGGGCGTCGCGCTCGGCAAGGTCCACACGCTGACCCCGCCCCGGCGCTGACCGCCCCGAGCGCCCGTGGGATGCTCTACGCGCGCCCATGATCGTCAACGCCTACTCGCTGCTGGCGGTGTTCGTCGGGCTGCTCGAGCTCGCGATGGGCGTCGCCGTCGTCGTCACGGTCGGGCGGGCCCTGCGGGGCCGCCGCACCGCCCCCCACGCCGTCGACGAGCGTCTTCCCCTCCTCGGGCACCTCGCGACGGTCCTGCTGGCCGTCTCGGTCGTGTCGTGGCCGCTGCTCTACCTCCTGCTCGACTCCTACGTCCCGCAGTGGCACGGCGTCGTCTGCATCCAGGGCGTGACGCGCATCGGGGAGGGCAGCGTCGGCGCATCCAGCGCCCTGCCCACGCTCGTCGCGGCGCTCCAGGCGTCGAAACCCGCGCTGGTGCTCGCCGTCGGATCCTGGGCCGTCCTGCGCGCGGCGAACCGGGCCACGGTGACCGCCCCCCTGACCGGTCGCGAGCTCTGGGCGCTCCTCGTCTGCGGCGGCGTCGCGATCGTCGACGCCACGGTCGGCCTCGTCTACGTCGCGATCCCGAAGACGGAGCGCTTCCTCGAGAACGGATGCTGCGCCGTCCCCGCCGACGGCGCGTCGCGCCTGTCCGAGGGCGACTTCACGACGCTGACGACCGCGACGTACGACGCGCGGGTCCTCACCTCCGCGTATGCAGCGGTGACCCTCGCGCTGCTCCTCGCGACGACGTGGGCGCTGCGCCGGCCGCGCTGGGCCTACGGCGCGCTCGCCGCCGCCGCGGTCGCGGTGCCCGTCGGACTCGTCTTCCTCCGCGAGGTCGCCGCCCCGGCGTTCCTCGGGCTCCCGGAGCACCGGTGCGCCTACTGCGTGCTCTCGTCGTCGGTGGCCGGCGTCGCGTTCCTCGCGTTCGCCGCCACGGGCTGGCTCGCCGCGGCCTTCGCCGCCGTGGCCCAGGGCCTCGCGGGCGGCCCGGAGACCGAGGCGTTCCACGCCCGGCAGGTCGGCCGGCTCCTGCAGGTCGCGCGCCTCGCCACCGTGGTGGCGGCCGCTATCGCGGGCGTACAGTTGCTCCTGTGACCGCGTCCACGTCCCCGAGCCCCGTCGCCGCCGCATGCACGCCGGACGCCCCTCCCGGCGCGGAGCGTGCGTCGTGAGCGGGCGCGGCCCGTCCGTCATCGTCGCGCTCGTGCTCGCGCTCGCCGCGGCGGCGACGGCGACGGTCGCGGCGACCTCGCGTCGCGACGCGCGCGAAGCCGCCCGCAGCGAGCGGTTCCAGTCCCTCGTCGGCGGCCTGGGCGGCGGCCCGGCCGTCGATCTCGCGCGCTGCGCGCGCGCGTTCGA
>JAYTCP010000618.1:0-5994 GCA_043736435.1 Planctomycetia bacterium
CGTCGATCTCGGTGCGCTCCGCGGTCCGATGCTCGCGATCGGCCTGGAGTGCCTCGCCATAGTCGATCTCGCCGGCTCGGTAGAGGGCGGAGGCCCTTCGCGCGACCTCGGAGAGCTTCTCGGAGAGCGGGCGAGCCACCTGGGTCCACCGCGCCTCGGCGGCCCGTACGCGCTCCCAGGCCTGCGCCAGGGAGAGGACCGTCTCGCGACGGACGCGCTCTTCCTCGGCGCGGGCGGCGTCGAGCGCGGCGAGTGCCTGGTCCCGCTGCGCCTTCGAGCCACCGAAGAACGGGATCGGCAGGTCCAGGCTCGCGAAGCCGGTCTTCCCGCCGGACGGGCCCGTGCGGCCGAGGGATCCGCTTCCCCCACCCAACGGCGGGACGGACGTCTGCTGGACGTGGAGCGCCTCCTCCGCGGCCGAGACCTTCGCGCGGGCCTGCGCCCACGCGGGGTCGCCCCCGAGGGCGGCGGCGATCACGGCCTCGGGAAGATCCCCGATCTGGTTCGCGAAGCCGGCGCCGCCCACCAGAGGCTCGAGCGCCTCGGGGAGCGCGGGGCGGTCGGCGCCGAGGGCGAACGCGAAGGCGAGCTGGTCCTGTCGTCGCCGGGCGCGGGCCTCGTCGAGGTCGGACCGGGCCTGCAGCGCATCGGCCTCCGCGCGGAGGACGTCGAACGGCGAGCGCGTGCCCGCGTCGCGGTGCGCGGTCGCCCAGCGGAGCGCCTCCTGCGTGAGCGAGACGACCTCGCCCGAGATCCGCTCTCGCCGCTGGTCGGCGACGAGCTCGAACCAGGCCGTGGCGATCTCGGCTGCGAGCTTGCGTCGCTCGTCGCGGATCGCCTCTGCGGCCGCGCACGCCTCGGCCCGGGCCCCGCGAATGGCGTGCGGGCGGGACCACCAGACGAAGAGCGGAGCGCCGAGGGTGGCCTTCCCGACGAGGTCGGCCCGGTGACCCAGCAGCCCGAGCCCCTCCCACTCGAGGGCGAGCGTCGGGTCGGGCAGCGCCGCCGCCGAGCGGAGCGACGCCGAGGCGGCCGCCCTGCGCGCCTGCCACGCGGAAACGCGAAGGTCTGCGCGCTGCGCCAAGGCGAGGCAGTCGGCAAGGGAGAGGGGCTTCGAGAACGCAGCCGTGGGCAGGGGATTCCAGGGGGGCGCGGGGGGCGTGGAGGCGCACGCGGACAGCGCCAGGGCGACGAGGAGAGTCAGGCGCCGGATCACGAGGAGGTCTCCACGGCATCGCGTGCGGGCTCGCCCAGGAGTGCATGGGCCGTCGGCACGACGAAGAGGGTGAGGAGGGTGGAGACCGCGAGCCCCCCGATGATGATCACGGCGAGGGGGCGCTGGATCTCGGAGCCCGTGCCGAGCCCGGCCGCGAGGGGGACGAGGGCGACCATGGCGGTGAGCGAGGTCATCAGGATGGGGCGGAGGCGCACCCGGGCGGCACGGACGAGCGCCTCGCGCAGCGTGGGGACGCAGTCGAGGCGCAGCTGCGCGACGTACTCGAGGAGGATGATGCCGTTCTTCACGACGAGGCCGACGAGCATCACGAGCCCCATGAGGCCGCTGACGTCGAGCGGCAGGTGCATGAGGCGCAGGGCGAGCAGGCCCCCCACGAGTGCATAGGGGACGGCCGCGAGGACCACGAGCGGTAGGCGGAGCGAGCGGAACTGCACGACGAGCAGGAGCAGCACCAGCCCGACGGCCAAGGACAGGACCGTCGCGAGGTTCCGAAACGCATGCGCCTGGCTCTGCGCCTGACCCGCGAGCTCGAACCGTACGCCCGGCGTGCGGGGCCAGCGGGCGAGGAGCTCGCGGACATCGCGGGCGACCGACCCGAGGTCGCGGCCCGAGATGCCCGCGCTGACGGTCACCACGGGTTGACCGTTCTCGCGGGCGAGCTCGCTGGGCGCGGTGCGCTCGACGAAGCGCGCGATGGCGTCGGCAGGGAATGCGGCGCCGGCGGCGGTCCAGACCGGGAGCTCCGCGAGGCGCGCGGGGTCCCGGCGGACGTCGTCCGGGTAGCGGACGATCACGGGGATCAGGCGCTCTCCGGACCGCACGCGCCCCACCTCTTCGCCTTCGAGGGCGGTCCTCATCTGGGAGGCCACCTCGGCCACGGACAGGCCCAGGCGGACCGCGGCCACACCGTCGACCCGCGCGTCGATCTCGGGGCTTCCGTCCGAGGCGTCGCGGACGACATCGACGATGCCCGGAACCCCCTCGAGGGCGTCGGCCATGCGACGGGCAGCCGCCTGGAGCTCGGGGTAGGCGGGGCCGAAAGCCCGGACCTCGATGGGAGCCGGATTCCCGGCCAGATCGTTGATCGTGTCCTGGAGCACCTGGACGAAGCTGACCTCGGCCTGGGGCACCTCGCGCTCGAGGCGTTCGCGCACCTGGGCGACGACCTGCTCGGAGGTCCGCTTCCGTGCGGCCCGGGACACGAGCCCCACCAGGAAGTCGCCCGTGTGCGGCTCCGTCGCGAAGAAGCCGAGCTCCGCGCCCGTTCTACGGGAGAACGCCCGTACCTCGGGCACGTTCTGGAGCACCCGCTCGATCCGGCGGCACGCCGCGTCGGTCTCCGCCAGCGAGGAGCCCACGGGGAGCGTGTAGTCGATCACGAACGCGCCCTCGTCCATGGTGGGCAGGAAGCCCGTCTCCTGCTCGAGAGCCGGGGCGACGCCCGCGGCGAGCAGGAGCAGCAGGGCGAGGGCGGCCCACCGGGGATGCCGAAGGACGGGCACGAGGACGCGCTCGTAGGCCGATGCGATGCGTTCCACCCATCCGCGCGTGAGGCGCATCCCCGGCGATGGCCCGAGCCGCCCCGCACCGAGGCTCGGCAGCAGGAGGAGGGAGACTGCGAGCGACGCGAGGATGCCGAGCGTGAGCGCCACCGCCATGGCGGCGAAGAACTGCCCCACCACGCCCTCGAGCAGGACGAGCGGCACGAACACGACGACCGTGGTCAGGGACGACCCGACGACCGCGGCCGTGACCTCGCGCGTGGCCTCGCGCGCGCAGGCGCGACGGTCTCCCCCGGCCTGCAGCTTCCGCGCGAGGTTCTCCACCACGACGATGGCGTCGTCGATCATGAGGCCGATGGCGACGGCGATGCCGCCCGCGGACATCAGATTGAGCGACTGGCCGAGAAAGCGCAGGCCCGCGAAGGTCGCAAGCACCGAGATGGGGATCGCGAGCCCCGCGAGGAGCGACAGGCGCGGCGAGGCGAGGAACGCCCACAGCACGGCAATGGCGAGCACCATCCCGATGCCGATGGCCTCGCGGATGGATGCGAGCGCGTCCCGCACGAGGTCGGCCTGGTCGTACACCGGCGCGATGCGAACGCCCGCAGGAGCGTCCCGGGTGACGTCGCGGAGGGTCTCCCAGACGTGGTCGCTCAGGGCCACGACGTCGCCGGCGGCCCGCATGAAGACGGACACCACGACGGCGTCGGCGCCGTCGCCCGTGACGATGCGGGTTCGATCGAGGGTGCCTTTGCGCGCACGGGCCACGTCGCCGAGGCGCAGCGGCGTGCCGTCCCGAAGCACGAGGGGCAGCGCCTCGAACTCCTCGGGCGTCCGAGGATCGCTGGTCGCGAGCACCTGGAACCGGCGGTGGTCTCGCTCGAGGATCCCGACGGCCTCGATCGCCTGCGCGTCCTTCATGGCCCGCACCGCGTCGGAGAGCGACAGGTGGGTCGCCGCGAGGCGCGCCGGATCGACCTCCAACACGATCGCCCGCTCGTCGGACCCCTGCACGGTGACGCGGAACACGTCGTCGATCCGGCTCAGTCGCGCCCTGACCTCCGCCAAGGTCCACGCCTCGAGCTCGGCCACGTCCGCAATCGTGCCGTGAACGGCCTTCGGGTCGAGCGCCACGTTGAAGGAGATCACGGGGAAGATGGACGGCGTCTGGAGCTCGACGGTCGTCCGCACGCCGGCAGGCAGCGAAGGAAGGAGCGAGCTCACCGCCGCGCGGGTCTGGGCGAGCGCCTCGTTCGCGGGGACCCCAGGAGCCAGCTCGATCGACATCTCGCAGGCACCGCGGATCGTCTTCGAGCGCACCCGCGCGACGCCCGGGACGCCGCCGACCGCCGCTTCGAGGGGACGAGTCACCCCGACCAGGAGGTTGTCCACGGCGTCCTCGCCGCGCTCGGCGACGACGACGATGCGAGGGAAGACGAGGTCGGGGTAGATCCCCGAGGAGAGGGAGGCGAGCGCCGCCGCACCCCAGGCGCAGAGACCGATCGCGGCGAGGCCGATCGCGCGTCGTTGCCGGAGCGCGAAGCCGGCGACGCCGCCCGGTGCACCCTTCACTTCGCGACCTCGACGTCCACGTGCGTGCCGTCCGGCAGGTTGTATCCCCCCTCGATGACGACGAGGGTTCCCACCGGGACTTCCGCTGCCGCGACGACCACGGAGGTCGCATCCCGCATGAGCACGTTCACGGGACGCCCCTTGGATACGCCGTTCTCGACGACCACGACGCGGGGCGGATTCTCGCGCCCATCGAGCGCCTCGATCGGGACCAGGGTCCCGCGCACGGGGGCTCCCGTCTCGAGCTCGAGCACGACGGCCTGGGCGAGCCGGAAGGTCGCCTGCTCCCCATCGAGATCGATCCACACGCGCACGAACCCGGACTCGGCCTCGCACGTTGGCGCGACGAGCCGGACGGTTCCAGTCCACGAGGAGGTACCGGCGATCCGGGCCCGGGCGCGAGGGGGCAGGGCGTTCGCGACGTCGAGGGGGACCGACACCCGGACCGTAGCACCGTGCTCCGGCACCACCGTCGCGATCCGGGTGCCCGGCTCGACCCACTGGCCGGGGCGGACCTCGAGTCCGGTCACGCGCCCGGCCCGCGGCGCCCGGACGACCGCATCCTCGATCGCGCGACGTGCGGGCGCGAGATCCGCCTCGGCGAGCTCGATCCCGGCGCGAAGGCGGGCCACCTCGGACGAACGCCCGTGCTCCCTGAACTCCGCCAGCTTGCGGTCGACCGCGGCTGCGGTCCGCTCGGCGATCTCGAGAGCGACGCGCGCGTCGACGACCGTCTTCTCGGGGGTCATGCCGTCCTTCAAGAGGGCCTCGCGGCGCCGACTCTCCCGCGCGGCGGCCTCGACCGCTGCCCGCGCCTGCGCCGCCTCTGCCTCCAGGCCGTGCTGCTCCTGGTCGAGCGTGAACGACTCCGCGCGCTCGAGCTCGCTTCGGGCGCTCGCCACGGCGCGACCCGCCTTGACCAAGGCATCCTGCGCGGCTCGATCGTCGACCCGGAGCAGTACCGCCTTCTCCGCGACGACCGCGCCCTCGCTCACCTCTACGGTGAGGATCCGGCCGGCCGTTCGGGCGACCACCGCCCCCAGCTCGGCGGGCACCAGGTCCACGAGGCCATAGGCGCGTCGCATCGGCGAGAGCTCGCCCGCCATGACCCGCACGGCGCGCACCGGAGTGCCAGTCTCGGAGGGACTGCCCCCGGGCGCGTGGCCCCCTCGATCCTCCGGGGGGCCACCTCGAACCACCACCGGTCGGAACGAAAGCGCCGAGAGGACGAACAGAGACGCGATGGCTCGCGGGCGTGACCGAGTCGGCTGCATGGCGGGCTCCTGGGCGCCAGCCATCCAAGCCGCACGGGATTACCCGGGCATTACTGGTGGGCTCCGGACGAAGTCACACGCTGTCCTCTGGAACCACTCCCTCCCGTGGTCCCCCCGCAAGCGGAGAGGGAGACTGGCATCCAAGGATGCGCGCCCCCCGAAGGGGGCTCGTCGGAGGCAATGCACGCCCCCTCCCCCGCAGCCGCCATCCGCGCATGGGCATCGCTCGCTCGCGTCCGCCTGCTACGAAACGGCGAACGGGCGGCCCGGGCGGCCTACTGGTCGATCGTGACGAGGAACCAGTGGTCCCCCACCTTGCGGAACCGGTACACGTTCCCGCCGAACTCCGGGTGCGTAGCGAGCTTCACGGTGCCGTCGGCCTCGGTCGACTCCTCGGCGGTCGCAAGGG
>JAYTCP010000619.1:0-6663 GCA_043736435.1 Planctomycetia bacterium
TCGACCTGCCCGGCCTCTCGGCCGAGGCCGGCGGCGGCCACGACCACCTCGAGGCGTGGCTCGAGGACGGCTGCTGGATCACGGGCACCGTGGTGGACCCCGCGGGGAGGCCGGTCCCCGGCGTGACGGTCACGGGTCCGGTCAACCCGTACGCGATCTCCTCCGAGTTCGGCGGCTTCGCGTTCTTCACGACGATCCTCGGCAGCGACGATCCGACCGTCTCGGACGCGCTGGGCCGGTTCACCCTGGGGTATCTGAAGCCCGAGGACGTCGAGATCCGCGCGAACGGCCCGAAGCACTTCCCGAAGACGGTGAAGGTGGCGGGGCTCGAGGCGGGCAAGGAGAAGACGGGCGTCGTGATCCGGGTGGAGGCGGCCACCGGCGTGATCGAGGGGGTCGTCGTCGACCAGGACGGCAAGCCCGTCGCGAAGGCCGACGTCGACGCGTGGGCACGGGGGCCGGGCGTGGTGGCCGAGGCCGTGACGGACGCGGCGGGCCGCTTCCGCCTGACGGCGGTGAAGTCGAAGGAGGCGGTCACCGTGCGCGCGGCGGCCGCCGGGTTCTCCCCCGGATCCGTCAAGGACGTCGCGCTCGGCGCGAAGGACGCACGCGTCGAGATGAAGCGCCTGGGGCGCCTCGTGGTGAAGGTCCTCGGCGCGGACGGGAAGCCCCTCCCCCGCGTCACGATCCGCACCCTGACGGGCGCCGACCAGCGCGGCTCGGGCGAGAACATGGAGGTCGCGCAGGGGGCGGGCGGCGCCGAGGTGGAGCTGCCGCTGGGCGAGGTCGAGGTGCGGGTGTCCGCCGCGGGCTACGCGGAGGAGAAGGTCGGCTCGTGGGAGGTCGCGGCCGGCCAGCGCGTCGACGGAGGGACCATCACGCTCGCGAAGGAGGCGGCGGGGCCCCCGAAGGAGGAGCCCCCGAAAGAGGAGTAGGCCGCGCACGGCCGATGGCGGCGACCGCGTCCACGTCGCTCGACGCGTAGGCGAACTGGGCGCGGAGCCCCATGTCGTCGAGCCGTCGCCGGAACCGCTCGGTGCTGCGGACGAACGTGAGGTTCCCGCCCTTCTCCGCGGCCCTGCGGCGCATCTCGAGCAGGACGCCCATGCTGGCGCTGTCCACGAAGCTCAGGGCGTCCACGTCCACGACCAGGTGGCTCGCGCCCGCGGCGAGCAGCTCGCGGGCCCGCGTCCGCAGGGACTCGCAGAGCTCGAGGCGCGCCTCTCCCGTGAGCAGGAGGAACCCCACGTCGCCCTCGCGGCGGGTCTCTACGAAGAGGTCGGCCACGGCGCCCCGCCCCGGCCTAGGCGCCCGCCGCGGCGAGCTCGCGCAGCTCGCCCTCGGTCAGGACGCGGTCGCTCGACTTCGCGGCGTTGAACAGGCGCGTGACGCGGGCGTCGTCGGCGACGAACCCGTGGCGCTCGAGCCACCACACGACGTTGCTCTTGCCCGACATGGGCCCGACGGCGATGTGCTGCTCGTAGCCGAAGTCGTCGGCGGGCACGCCCGAGTAGACCCGGTTGGCCAGCCAGCGGTCGCCGCGCTTGAGCGCCTTGATCACGGCCGCGGCGTGGACGCCGGTGCCCGTCTCGAACGCGTCGTGGCCCACGACCGGATAGTTGAACGGCACCGGCACGTGGAAGTACGTGCTGACCTTGCTCACGTAGTCCTTGATCCCCGTGAGCGGCCGGTCCTCGGGCCACCAGCCGAGGAGCTTCAGGTTCACCAGCAGCTGGTCCATCGGGCAGTTGCCCGCGCGCTCGCCGATGCCGAGCGCCGCCGCGTGGAGGCGGTCGGCGCCGCCCTCGTACGCCGCGATCGAGTTGATCACCGACAGGCCGCGGTCGTTGTGCCCGTGCCAGTCGATCTGGACGTCGGGCTTGCCGTGCTCGCGGGCCACCTGGCGCACGAACGCGACGATCCGCCGCGCCCCGTCCGGCGTCGCGTGCCCGCACGTATCGCACACGACGAGGCGCTGGGCGCCCATGTCGAGCGCGAGCCCGTAGAGCCGGCGCACGGTATCGGGGTCGGCGCGCGTCGTGTCCTCGGTGACGTACATCACCGGCAGTGCGTGGTCGGCGGCGTACTTGAGCGCGATCTCGCTGGTCTTGAGGAGATGGTCGACGTCCCAGCCCTCGACCTCGAGCCGGATCGGGCTCGACCCGATGAACATCGCGACCTCGATCGGGACGCCCGTCTCCTCGGTGATCCGCCGGATCGGCTCGATGTCCTGGACCACGGTTCGGGCGGCGCAGTTCGGCTTCACCCGCATCTTGCAGTCGCGGATCTCCTCGGCCAACCGCTTCGTCGTCGCCACCACGTGGGGGCCGGCCCCCGGCAGCCCGATGTTGAGCGCGTCGATCCCCGTGCTCTCGATGGCGTGGAGGATCTCGACCATCTCGTCGGCCGTCGGGTGCCGCACGGACGGGCTCTGGAGCCCGTCGCGCAGGGTCTCGTCGTTGACGAGGGGCCGCGTGCGCCCGTACGGCAGCCCCGTGCCGTCGTTCCAGTCGTGGATGAGGTCCGAACGTCCGTTCCGCATGGGGATCCAACCGGGAAAGGGAGGCCGGGGGCGCCGGGAGGGCGGATTGTAGCCCTCCCCCGGCGGGGCGGGCCCGTTGGCGACGACCGGAGCCGGGAGGCCGGGCGGAAGGGGGGAGGGGACGAGGGGGGCGTCGGGGGCCGGGGGGGGACAACCCGCGGGGGAATCGCATCGCATCGAGTCGTCCCGGCGTTACCGTTGCGCCTCTCCCGCGCAAGGTCAGCCCATGCTGGTGATGAAGTTCGGCGGCACGTCGCTCGGCGACGCGGAGCGCATCGACACGATGGTCCGGCTCGTCCGGGGCCGTCTCCCCCGCAAGCCGATCCTCGTCTGCTCCGCCCACAGCAAGGTCACAGACCTGCTCCTCGAGGGCGCGAAGGCCGCCTCCCTGGGCCGCCCCGACGTCCTACCCGTCGCGCGCCGCGAGCGCGAGGTGATCGAGGCGCTCCGGCTGCCCATGTCGCTCATCGAGGACGACCTCGCCCGGCTGGGCGAGCTGTTCCAGGGCCTCTCGCTCCTCCGCGAGCTCACCCCCCGAAGCCTCGACCACGTCGCCGCGTTCGGCGAACGCATGTGCGTGAAGGTCGTCGCCGCCGTCCTGCGCCGCCGGAGGATCCCGGCCACCGCCGTCCAGGCCGACGAAGCCGGCCTCGTGACCGACGGCAAGTACACGCGCGCGTCGCCGCTCCCGGAGGCGTACGAGAACCTGCGCAAGTCGTTGGCGTCCGTGAAGGGCGTCCCGGTGGTGACGGGCTTCATCGGCCGCGACCGGGACGGGAACGTCACGACGCTCGGACGATCGGGCTCGGACTACACCGCGACCATCGTCGGGCGCGCGGTGGGCGCCGAGGAGGTCGAGATCTGGAAGGACGTCGACGGCGTCCTCACGGCCGACCCGCGGATCGTCGCGGGCGCGCGGCCCGTGGGGCAGATCTCCTACGCCGAGGCGAGCGAGCTCGCCTACTACGGCGCCAAGGTGATCCACCCCGCGACCATCCACCCGGCCCTCGAGAGCGGGATCCCCGTGAGGATCCTGAACACGTTCGACCCCAAGGCGCCGGGCACGGTGATCGTCGCGCACCGGCCCCCGGGGGGCGCGCCGGTCACGAGCATCGCGAGCAAGCGCGGCATCCGGCTCGTCAACATCGTCTCCGCGCGCATGCTCGGCCAGTCGGGCTTCATGTCGAGCGTGTTCGAGGCCTTCCGTCGCCACGACGTCGAGATCGACCTGATCGCGACGAGCGAGGTCTCGGTCACGGTGAGCGTGGACCGGACGACGGGCCTCGAGGCCGCGGTCGCCGACATCTCGGCGGTCGCGCAGGTGGAGGTCGAGGGCCCGTGCGCCCTCGTCGCCGTGGTGGGCGAGGGCCTCGCCTCGGGCGCGGACGTCGCGGGACAGGTGTTCTCGGCGCTGGCCGCCTCGGGCGTCAGCGTGCGCGCGATCTCGTACGGCGCGACGAAGACGAACCTCCAGGTCGTGGTCGCGGAGGCCGACGCGAACCGCACCGTGGCGGCTCTCCACGGCGCGCTCTTCGAACGGGCGTAGCGCCGACGCCGCCCGCAAAGAAGCGCTACCCGCCGTCCATCGGCGCCGTGGGCGCCGGCGGGACGTCCTCGGGTGCTCGTTCGGCGTAGTCGCGGTCGGCGCGGCGGCCGAGCCAGGCCACCTGGGCGCGCGTGAGCGGCGCGGTGTACGACGCCGGGGTGACGCGCAGGACCTCGATGCCGTCCTCGAGCAGGACCGCGGCGTTGTCCTGGTCGACCTTCCAGCGGGAGCGGCGCCAGCGGCCGGCGATCCCGTCGTCGCCGGCGGGATCGACGACGACGAGCAGGTCTCCGGTCACGCCGAGACGCCGGAGCGCCTCGCCCATGGAGTTCGGGCCCGTGGCACCCGAGACGCCCTCGGCGGGGACCACGAGGGCGACGCGGAGTCCCGCCCGGTCGCGGAGGCGGCGGTGGAGGTCGACGGCCAGCTGGGCGGTGTCGATGCCCGCGGCGCCGCTCAGCTTGGCGAACACGAGCAGCGCGCCCCCCGTGCCGAGGTCGGCGAACGTGCCGCCGTCCTCGGTGAGGGGCGTGACGCTGACGACCTCATGGTCGCGAGCCGAGGCCACGAGCGGAGGCAATCGCAGCCGCACGGCCTCGTCGCCGGACGCTCCCCCGCGGCCCGAGCCCGCGAGCTTGGTCAAGAGGACCACGATGCCCACCGCAGCGACGAGGAACGCCATCACGACCAACGCGAGCCGCAGCGACGCGGGGTGATCGGCCGGGGGCGGAATCGTCGCGGGAGCCGGAGGAACGGAGGGATAGGGCGTGGCGGGCGTGGCCGCCCCGCGCGCGGTCGGCGAAGTGTGAGTCCTGGCGTACGGCGGCGGACTCAGCACATCGTGGGTGCGGGCCGCGGGAGGGGCCGGAGGCGTCGGCGACGCGATCACGGGAGCCGGGGCCGCCCTCGGGGGAATGGGCGGCGCGCCCGGACCGGCCGGTGCGAGCGGGTTGAACGGGGCGGTCGGCAGGGGGCCCGAGCGGCCCGCCGCGGCGGTGGGCGGTATGCCTTGGGGCAGCGGTCCGGAGAGCATCGGGGGCGGTGGCGGCGGGGTGGCCGCCGGCCGGGGCGCCGCAACCGTTGATTGCGGGAAACTTGGCGTCCCGGCGGCCGGCGCGGTCGCCGCCGGCTTCGCCGATTCCTCGGGGAACGGCGGGGAGGTGCGAATGATCCGCAGCGGCGGCGGCGGGAGGGGTCGGACGGGGGCGCCCGGGGGCGCAGCCGGCGGCGAGGGAACGACGGACGGGGCCGTGCGGGCGGGGATCGGCACGAAGACGCTGGTCGGGCCGGCCGACGGCACCGCGGGGCGGTGCGGCGGCGGGACCGTCGCTGCGGGAGGCGAGGCAGACGGAGGCGGGGGCGGCACGGCCGTGGTGCTTCCGTGGCTCTGATCGAGCCGGGCGCCGAAGGCGACGGGCGCAGGCGGCGGCGCGGGAGGAAGCGCCCGGGTCGGCGTCGTCTTCGCCGGTGCGGGCGCCTGCGCTGGCGCGGACGCCGGCGAGGGCGCGGGCGCGGGAGGCCGGGCGACCGGAATCGCGACGAAGTCGCTCGGCGGCGCCGCGGTGGGCTCGACGCGGCCGGCGAACGCGCGCTTGATCGTGGGCCGGTTGGGTGCGAACGGCGGGGGACCGCGCTCGGCCGCCGCATCCTCGTCGCGGGCGTTGGCGGCCTGGCGCAGCCGACGCACGTCGGGGACGAGGTCGCGGCGCTCGGGGCTGAATCGCGAGGCGTCCACCACCTCGCCCTTGCCCCTCCGCGCGGCGATGGCCGCGTCGATGTCGGCCTCGGGCACGGCGCGGGGCAGGGCCACGCGCGGGGCGAAGCGCTTCACGCAGCGGAACCCGATGGTCCCGTTGCGCGAGTCGGGCCGCGAGGCGAGGCGGAACGTGGTCTTCGCGTAGAGCGCGAAGTCGAACCAGGATCCGCCGCGCACGACGACGCCGCCGCCCGGCGCGGGCGTGTGCGTGAGCTCCCACGCGTTGCCGACCAGGTCGCGACAGCCGACGGGGCTCACGTTCTTCGCGAAGAAGCCGACGGGCACCGTCATCCTGAGGCCGGTGCGCGCGGTGTTCGCGGCAAGGTCGGGCTCGTCGCCCCACGGATAGAGCCGGCCGTCGGTGCCGCGCGCGGCGCGCTCCCACTCGTCCTCGTACGGCAGGTCCTTGCCGGCCCAGCGCGCATACGCCATGGCGTCGAAGTAGTCGACGCCGACGACGGGGTGCTCGCGCAGGTCGTCGGGGCAGCGCGGCCCCTTCCAGTACAGGGGCGGGCGGTGTCCGGTGGCGAGCACGAAGACCTCGTATTCGCCGTTCGTGACGGGATCGCGGTCGATCTCGAACGCGGCGAGCCTCTCGGTCCGCCGCTCCTCCCCGAACAGGAACTCGCCCGCGGGCACCGGGACCGTCGCCGTCGCGGCCGCCGCGGTCGGCGACGCGGGCACCCAGGGCGGCGCGGCCTTCTGGGCCGCCGCGGGATCGACGAGGGGCTCGGCGCCCTCGAGCCGCTCCCCGAACGCGCGCTTCACCTCGCGGGGCGGAATCGTGCCCGGCGTCGGGACGCGCGCACCGCTGTCGCC
>JAYTCP010000620.1:0-3938 GCA_043736435.1 Planctomycetia bacterium
CTCGCGCGCCGCCTCGACGACGCGCTCGGCCTCTCCGACGCCGCGGACGCAGGCCTGTCCGTCCTGCGCCGGGGAGACGCGAGCCCGCTCGCCGCCGTCGCCGTGGCCGCCGCCGCCGGACGCCTCGCGGCCGTCGACCCGGGCACGCTGTGGACGCCGCCCCGCAAGGGCCGGCGGATCCCGCTGCTGCTCGCCTTCCTCACCGCGTTCGTGCTGCTGGCCCCGGGCGTGCTCGGGATCGGGGGGGCGCGGGGGGCCGGCCGCGGGACGGAGGCCGGCATCGGTCGTCGCGACGAGCCCGAGGACGACGGGAGCCGGGGGCCCTTGTCTCCCGAGGAGGCCGACCGCTGGCTCCGCGCGCACGGGAGTCTCGCGGTCGCCGTTCCCGATCCCGCGAAGACCCCCCTCGCGTGGCAGGCGCGGCTGACCACGGACCTGCCGCTGCCCGCGGCCTTGTCGGGCTCGCTCTTCCTCTTCGTGGACGGCGCGGGTCCGTTCGGTCCCGTCGGGCAGGCCTCGCTGCGCGCGGGGGCACCCGTCGACGCCGTCCTGCGCTTCCAGGGCGACGCCACGACCGGCTCGGCGACGGCGCTCTCGCCCGGGTCGCACGTCGTGTTCGTGCGCTTCGCGCCGGAGTCCGCGCCCTTCCGCGCGCCGCTCGACAGCGACACGCTCGAAGTGGTGATCCCCCCGCCCTCGCCCGACGACGGCGGAGGCACGTCGCCGCAGCCGCCGCCTCCGCAGCCTCCTCCTCCCCCGCCGCCCCCGCCTCCTCCTTCCCCTCCGCCTCCGCCGCCCGAGGTCGCCTTCCACGACGAGGTCGTCGAGCCGCTCGGGAGGGACGGGCCGCTCGTCCACAAGGAGGACGCGGTCGTCGCGGTGAAGGACCCGCACGGCGGCTCGGAGACGCCGCCGCCGGTCCCGCTCGCCGAGGCGCTCGCCGACTTCGAGAAGGTCGTCGAGCGGGCGCTGTCGAACGAGCGCGTGCTGCCCGCCGACCGCGCGTACCTCCGGCGCTACCTGGAGGCCCTCCGTCGGGCCGCGGGGGCGCGGTGAGCGCCTCCCTCTTCACGGCCGTGGAGCTCGCGCGCCTCGACCGCCTCTCGCTGCTCACGCGGCGCACCCTGCGGGGCGAGGTGGCCGGCGAGCGGCGCAGCCGGCGCGTCGGGGCCGGAGGCGAGTTCGTCGACCACCGCACGTACGTGCCGGGGGACGACCTGCGCTACGTCGACTGGAACGTGTACTTCCGCCACGGCGACCTGGTCGTCAAGCGCTTCGAGGCCGAGGAGAACGTCCGCGTCTTCATCGCGCTGGACCGCAGCCCGAGCATGGAAGGGCGCAAGGCGCTCGCCGCGCGCCGCCTCGCGGGCGCGCTCGCGCACGTGGCGCTGCGGCGCCGCGACGCGGTCACGTTCGCGTGGCTGCCCGCGACCGAGGAGGGGCCGGTCGTCTCCGTGCGGGATCCCGCCCGGCTCCCGGCGCTGCTCGAGGCGCTGGCGCGCGTGCCCGCGGCGGGACCCACGCGGCTCGCCGTCGACCTCGACCGCGCCTGCGCGGTGACGAAGCGGCGCGGGCCCGCCGTGCTCCTCTCCGACTTCTTCGACCCCGCGGGCGCCGTCGCGGGCCTCGCGCGGCTCGCGGCCCGGGGCTTCGAGGTGACCGCCCTCCACGTGCTGGACCCGGCCGACGCCGAGCTGCCGGTGGGAGAGGCGGTGCGGTGCGTCGACCGCGAGACGGGCGAGGTCGTCGACGCGGACGTCACCGCGGCGCTCGCCGAGGCGGTCCACGCCGCGTGGCGGCGCCGGGCCGAGCGCGTGCGGGCGTGGTGCGCGCCGCGGGAGATCGGATGGGTCGGCGTGGACGCGACGAAGCCCCTGTGGGAGGTCCTGCGCGGGATGCTCCGCGACGGCGTGGTGGTGGGGGGCTGATGGACGCCGTCACCTTCGCCGCGCCGGCGGCCCTGTGGGCCCTCGGGCTCGCGCTGCCGCTCGTGGCGCTCCACCTCTACCGGAAGCGGCGCCTGCGGATCGTCGTCGCGTTCGTCCCCCTCGTGCGCGAGAGCCTCGGCCCCGTCCGCCCCCTCGGCGGCTGGCGGCGCCTCTTCGACGTGGCGCCGCTCCTCTGCCGCCTGACGGCGCTCGCCGCGCTCGCGCTGGCGCTCGCAGGGCCGCGGCCGGCCTCCGCCGCCATGCCCCCGCTCGACCTCGTCGTCGTGCTCGACGCCGACGTCACCACCCTCGCGTGGGAGCGTGCGGGTCCCGGCGAGGGCGAGGGAGCCACGCGCTTCCGGCGGGCGGGGACCCTGTCGAAGGCCCTCGCGCGCGCGCACGGGCGCGGGCGCGTGGGGCTCGTGCTCGCCGGGACGTCGCCCACGACGAGGCTGCCCCCAAGCGAGGACCGCGACGCCTTCGACCGGGCGGTGGACGCGGCGGAGCCGACGGAGGGCGCCGCCGACCTGGCGGCGGCGATCGCCGTCGCGCGCGGCGCCGCGACCGCAGGGCGCGACCTCGCGATCCGCGTCGTCACCTCGCGCGTGCTGCCGCAGGGCCTGCCCGACGACGTCACGGCCGTCGGAGCGGGTTCCGCGTCGGACGACCAGGGCTTCGTCGACGTCGCGGTCGCGCCCACGACGGATGGCAAGGGGTTCACCACCAGGTTCTCGATCGCCAACTCCGCCTTCGAGCCGCGCACGCGGTCCCTGCGCGTCGGCTGGCGGGGCGTCGAGGCGCCGCTCCTCGAGAAGAAGATGGAGCTCCCCGCGCGTGGCCGCGTCGACGTCGCCCTCGACGCGGTGCCGCCGCGGGGTGGGGCCGTCCTCGTCGCGACCCTCGTCGGCGACGACGTGTTCCCGCGCAACGACGTCGCGGCGCTCGTCCTCACCCCGCCCGCGCGGCCGTCGGTGCTCGTGATCCACGGCGGCACGCCGAGGCCGTTCCTCCGCGCCGTGCTCGAGGCGCTCGGCGACGCGGTCGACCGCGAGGCGAGCGGGTTCGTCGGCGTGATCGCGGCGCCGGGCGCCGCGCCGCGCGACGTGACGATCGTGGACGGGGTCGCGCTTCCCACGTCCTCTCGTCCCGCGGGGCCCACGATCTACCTCGCGCCGTTCGACGGCGGCACGGGGGCGGTCGGCTCGCTTCCGTTCGCGCCGGGGGCCACGCTGTCCGAGCCCCTCGTGTGGCGGGCCGAAGCCGCCCACCCGCTGCTGCGGGGCGTCGACCTCTCCACCGCGTACGTCGCGCGCGGCACGACGATCACGGGGCCCGGCGTCGTCGGCCTCGCGTTCGTGGAGGGCGCACCCGTGGTGGCGGAGGGGGGGGGCGGCGCCGATCGCTGGGTCGCGTTCGGCCTCGATCCGGAGGGGAGCGACCTGCCGCTGCGGGCCGCGTTCCCCGTGCTGCTGCGGAACGCGATCCGTCGGCTGGCGGTCGCGCCCGCGGCGCCGCTGCCGCCGTTCGTGCGCGCGGGGGAGCCGCTGCGTCTCCGGCACGCCCTGACGGTCCCGGGCCCCGTGTCGCTCGAGCTCGAGTCCCTCGCGCCCCCGACCTCGCTCTCCGGGGGCGGCGGGCCGACGACGTCGTTCGGCGTGCCGGCTCCTCCGGGCGGGCCGTGGCTGGTCACCGTGCGTCAGCCGGTGCTCTGCCGCACCGTCGTCCTCGACCTCGATCCCGCGCGGGACGTGGCGCCGGCCCGCGCCCCGAGCCCCCCGCCTCCCCCCGCCCCTCCACCCCCCGAGTCGACCGCCGGCCGCTGGCTTCGGACGCTGCTCGCCGTGGCCGGGGTGGCGCTGGTCCTCGACCTGGTCCTGCAGCGGACGGGGACGGGGAAGAAAGTTGTGGGCCCCTCCCCCGTCCCGTAGTCTCTCCCCCTTCCCCGAGTGAGACCTTCGGAGGGCGCAAGCCCCTCTTTTTTTTTTGCGGTGAACCGCAGAGGGAAAGAGA
>JAYTCP010000621.1:0-15014 GCA_043736435.1 Planctomycetia bacterium
CGTGCGGGTGCTCGAGGGCGGCAGCGCCGGCCCGTCTTCGGTCGCCGTCGAGGCGACGGGGTGGATCGAGCCCGATCCGTTCCCCGTCCGCGTGCGCCCCTTGGTGGACGGAATCGTCTCCAGCGTGGACGTCCTCGAGGACGCGGAGGTCCACGCGGGCGTGACCGTGCTGGCGCATCTGCGCAGCGCGGCGCTCGAGAGCGCCCTCGAGCGCGCGAAGAGCACCCTTGCCCAGAAGGCGGCCCAGGCCGCGGAGGCCACGGCCGAGGCCGCCCGGGCGCGCGCCGTGCTCGAGCAGCGCATCGAGCTGCGGCGCGAGCAGTCTCGCGAGGAGGGGGAGCTTGCGATCGCGCACGCCGAGACGAGCCAGGCCGAGGCCGACGTGGCTCAGGCGGTGAGCGAGCTCGCGCTGGTGCAGATCGAGCTGACCGCGCAGCTGGAGCTCGAGCGCAAGGGCGGAGGGAGCGCGGTCGGGAAGGCAAGGGCCGCGGCCACCGTGGCCACCGTCGAAGGCACGCTTGCGGTGCGACGCGCGCAGGTGCGTAGGGCCCAGGCCCAGACCACGTCCGCGGAGGCGCGCGTAGCGCTCGTGCGGGAGGCGGTCGCGCAACCGCGCGAGCTCGAGGGCGCGCTGGCCGTCGCGGAGGCACGCGTGGCGTCCGCCAGGGCCGAGCTCGGCCTCGCCGAGGCCGAGCTCGCCATCGCGGAGCGCGAGGTGGGCTGGTTGATCGTGAAGGCGCCGGTGGACGGCGTCGTCCTCTGGCGTTCGGCGGCGCCTGGATCCACCGTCGGGCCGTCCGCCATGCCGCGCGGCGGCGAGGCCGACGCGGGGGAGGGCAGCATCGTCTCCCTGTACGACCCGAAGCGGCTCCAGGCCCGCATCGACGTGCCGCTCGGCACCGTGGGTGGCGTCGGGAAGGACCGCCACGTCGAGCTCACGGTGGAGGCCCTGCCGGGGCGCACGTTCCACGGGATCGTCGCCCGCGTGCAGCCGCAGGCCGACCCCCTCAAGAACACGCTCCAAGTGAAGGTCCGTCTCGAAGATCCGGACCCGCTCCTCAAGCCCGAGATGCTCGTGCGCGCGAAGTTCCTCTCCGAGAAGTCGAAGGCGGGCGCTGCGACGCCCGGCATGGCCGGTCCCGAGGGCGCGGCTCCGCCGAGTGCGTCGCGCATCCTGGTACCCAAGCGGGCGGTGCGCGGGGACGCGATCTTCGTGCTCGACCCGGCGCAGGGCGGCCGCGCTCGGCGCATTCCCGTGACCACGGGCGCCGCCGATGGCGACTGGGTCGAGGTCCGAGGTGCGGTCAGCACCACCCATCGCGTGATCCTCGACGCAGTCGAGGCCGACGAGCGGGTGGATGGAGGTGCCCGATGAGCTTCGTCACCCTGCGCGGCGTCACGAAGACCTATCCCAGCAAGAGCGAGGACGTCACCCCGCTGCGGGAGCTCGACCTCGACGTCGAGCGCGGCGAGTTCACGGCCCTGATGGGGCCCTCGGGGCAGCGGCAAGACGACCCTGCTCAACCTGATCGCCGGGATCGACAGACCCACGGCGGGCACCGTGCGGGTCGGCGACGACGAGATCTCGGCGATGACTCCGCGCGCCCTCGCGCGCTGGCGCAACCGGCACATGGGCTTCGTCTTCCAGCAGTACAACCTCATCCCGGTCCTGACGGCGGCCGAGAACGTCGAGATGCCGCTCCTGCTCATGCCGCTGACGCACGCCGAGCGGTCGGCGAAGGTGCGCACGGCCCTCGAGGCCGTCGGCCTGCTCGACCGCGCGCACCACTCGCCCCGGAAGCTCTCCGGCGGCCAACAGCAGCGCGTCGCCATCGCACGGGCGCTCGTGACGGGCCCCGAGCTCGTCCTCGCCGACGAGCCCACCGGCAACCTCGACGAGAAGGCCGCCGCCGCGGTGCTCGAGCTGCTCTCGACGCTCCATCGGCGTTTCGGCCAGACGTTCCTCATGGTCACGCACGACCCGCGGGCCGCAGCCGTGGCGGAGCGCGTGATCCACCTCGACAAGGGCCGCGTCACGGGCGACACCGGCCGCCGGATCGCGGAGACCGCCCTGGCCGGAGTCGCCGGCGGGGACGCCGCGGGGGAGGTCCCGTGATCGGCCCCCGCCTCTGGCCGTATGTCCTGCGCACGGTCCTCCGCGCGCCGACGCGGTCGGCGCTCACGATCCTCGGCACCGCGCTCGCGCTGGCCCTCTTCGCGTTCGTGCGGACGCTCGAGGGCAGCGTCGAGGGCATCCGGGCCGCGGCGGACCGCCCGGTGCTGGTGGTCTTCCAGCAGAGCCGGTTCTGCCCCCTCACCTCCGTGCTGCCGCTGCGCTACCGCACCGACCTCGAGGCGATGCCCGGCGTCGAGGCCGTGCTGCCGACGCTCGTCTACGTGAACCAGTGCCAGAGCAACCTGGACCTCGTCACGCTCCATGGCGTAGACCCCGCGACGCTGGCCGGCGTCCAGCGGCTCCGGCCGGTGGAGGGCAGCCTGGACGGTTGGGGCGACGCCGCGAACGGCGCCCTCGTGGGCCAGCGGCTGGCGGAGCGCCGCAAGCTCCACGTCGGCGACCGCGTGAGGCTCGGGAACGTCGAGGTGCTCGTGCGCGGCATCGTGAACGGCGACGGCCCTGGGCTCGACAACGTCGCGTTCGTGCGCCAAGAGCAGCTCCAGCTCGCGCGCAAGCTCTCCGGTCAGACGACGCAGTTCCTCGTCCAGGTGAAGCCGGGCACCGACGCGGTCGCCCTGGCGCACGCGATCGACGCGCGGTTCGCGACGGACTCGGCCCCGACCGACACGAAGTCGATGCAGGCCTTCGTGGAGGCGGCCGTGGGCGAGGTGGCGGGGCTCGTCACGTTTGCCCGGTGGCTCGGCTGGCTCGCGGTCGTCGTCGTCGTGGTGATCCTCGGGAACACCGTCTTCATCAGCGCCCAGACGCGGGCCCAGGAGCTCGGCACGCTCGAGACGCTGGGCCTCACCAAGGCGACCCTGGCAGGTGCACTGCTCACGGAGAGCCTGCTGCTCGCGATCACGGGCGGCATCATCGGGACCTCGGCCGTGGTCGTCTGGTTCCACCTCATGCCGACGACGCTAGGCGTCGAGGGATGGGGCATCGACTTCGACGCCGGCCTCCCGGTCTTCCTGGCCGGGCTGGTCGCGAGCGTCGCCATCGGGCTCGTGGCCGCCATCGGTCCCGCGGTCGAGGCCCTCACGCGTCCTCTCGCCGACGCCGTGAGGCCCGCGTAATGCTCCCCTTCCGCTATGCCCTGCGCAACCTGTGGCGCCGCCGCACACGCACCGGCCTCACCCTGCTCGGCGTCGCCTTGATCGCGTTCCTCGTGATCCTCACCACGGGGTTCGCCACGGGGATCGACGCAAGTGTGGTCGGGTCGGCGCGGCAGGACGTCGTGATCGTGGTCGGATCCACCGGCGAGACCGACCTGACCCGCTCGTTCCTCACGCTCGGCAGCGCGCGCCAGATCGCAGCGGGGGCGCCGGGCGTTCTCGAGGTGGACGGGCGCCGGGCCTCGAGCATCGAGCTGCATGCGACGACCCGCGTGGGGGACCGCATCGGGCTCCTGCGCGGGGTCGAGCGCGAGGCCTACCTCGTGCGCCCCGCCGTCGTCGTGGTGGAGGGCGTCGATCCGCGCGGGTCCTTCGAAGTCATGGTGGGCGCGCTCGCGGCCGCACGCATGGGCATCCCCGACGAGGAACTTGCGGTCGGCCGGTCGATCACCCTCGAGAAGCGCCCGTGGCGGATCGTCGGGCGGTTTGCCGCCCCGGGCACGGTCCTCGAGGCCGAGGTCTGGGGGCGGCTCGAGGACGTCCTGTTCGCCACCCGGCGCGAGGACGTCTCCTGCGTCGCGCTCCGCCTCACGGATCCTGAGCAGTATGGACGGGTCCACCTCTACGTCACCCAGAACGTGCGCTTCGAGGCGACGGTCGCCCGCGAGACCTATCTCTACGGCAAGCTCCGCAAGAGCCTCGCGCCCATGGCAGCCCTCGCCTGGATCATGGCCGGCCTCGTTCTCGTCGGCGGCGTGTTCGCGTGCGCGAACACGATGTTCGCCGCCGTCCTCGCGCGCACCCGCGAGATGGGCGCCCTGCGCGCCGTAGGCTACGGCCCCCTGGCCGTCGGCGTGTCGCTTCTCGAGGAGTCCCTGCTCCTCGGCGCGATCGGCGGCGCCCTCGGGGTCGTCGGCGCGTCCCTCGTGGGCGAGATCGCCCTGCGGTTCCCGTCGGGCGCGTTTCGCCTCGACCTCGGGGGCGGCGTCCGCCTCGTGGGGTTCCTCGCCGCCCTCGGCGCCGGGCTGTTCGGCGGGCTCGTGCCCGCGATCCGCGCGCTCCGTCTCCCGATCACCGATGCCCTTGGAGGCAAGCTCTGATGCGCCCGATCCGCTCCATTGCCCTCGCGTTCGCGCTCTCCACGTTCACTCTCGCCGGCTGCTCGCCGGAGGAGCTGAAGCCGGCAGGGGCGCCGGCGGCCGCGGGCGCCCCTCCCGCTGCTTCCCCGAAGCCCACCGCCGGAACGCCGTACCTCCTTGCCGCCGACCCGACCGGAGGCCTCTCCGTGCTCGACGCGAAGGCCGCGGCCCCGCGCACGGGCGTCGTGGTCGTCGGGCGCGTGAAGGAGCTCACCCCGGGCTACGCCGCGTTCACCCTGACCGACGTCTCGCTCGAGTACTGCGGCCAGACCGAGGCGGAGGGCTGTCCCACGCCCTGGGACTACTGCTGCACGCCCAACGAGAAGATCGCGGAGGCCACGATCGGCGTCATCGTGCCCGGCACGGCGGACGAGCCCGCGAAGCTCGCGAAGATCCCCGACTTCCGCAACGCCGACCTCGTCGTCGTGACCGGCGACCTCGTCAAGGACGCCCACGGGAACCCGCAGCTCCACGCGAAGGGCTGGTTCCGCCGCGAACGGCCCAAGCTGCCCGACACGGTCGTCTTCCCGGAGTGAGCGGCCGCGGCTTCCATGCCCGTGGGGGAGGCGGACCCTCCCCCACGCCGGCCGCGACACGCGGCCTCCCCCTCTTCGGCGCCTGATGGGCGCCGGCGGGTGCCGCCCGTCGATCCTCGCTCACGGCCTCAGGGCGGCGCGATCCGCTCGAGCACCGGCGCGAGGAGGGCCTCCACCGGTGCGTAGGCGTCCGTGAGCGGCCGCGCACCCACGCGGCGGGCGAGCGCGTCGAGCTCGGAGGTCCCGTAGCGCGCGATCGGGAGGGGCGGCAGGGGATCCCCGCGCGGATCCGGGCGGGCGAGGTCCGAGAGGTCGAGGGGGAGGTCCGACGCCACGAGGACGAAGTTCCTCGGGATCCGGTCGTCGCGGGACGGGCCGATCACCTCCACGTGCCGCCACACCTCGAGGAGGGTGGCCCGGTACGCGGCCAGGAAGCGGCCCTCCTCGAACACGTCGATGCAGTTCGCGAAGTAGACGCCCTGCGGCGGCATCCGGGCGTGGACGGCGCGCGCGTGCTCGACCGTGGCGAGGTGCCAGGGCACGTCCACGTCTCCGAACGCGTCGGCGTAGACGAGGTCGAAGGCGGGCGCGGGTGGTGCCTCGCGCACGAACGTGCGGGCGTCCGCGTGGACGATGGACAGCCCGGCCTCGTCGCGGAGCCCGAGACGCGCCCGCGCCGCCTCCGTGACGGTCGGGTCGATCTCGACGGCGTCCACCCGAAACGCGAGCCCGCGGGCGAGCAGCGCACGGGGCACGGAGTAGCTGCCGCCGCCGAGGCAGAGAGCCCGCGCCACGGGCCCATCGAGGAGTCTCTCCGTCGCGGCGAGGTACGTGCCCGCGTACGCGAGGCCGACCCAGCCCGGGTCGAGGGGGTCCTGCACGCCGTGGAGTCGGGCGTCGAGCACCAGGCGCCGCACGGCGCGCCCCGGCGACCGCGGCTCGGGATCGTCCTCCGCGATCACGCGGGAGAACGCGCCGTCCACGACCCAGGGGCCGTTCGCGCCCCGCAGGGCCTGCCGCACCGGGCCGACGAGCACGGCGAGCGCGAGGAGGGCGAGGGCCGCCGCGCGGGGACCGGGGCGACGACGCGACGCGCGCCGCGCCGTCGCGGGCCGCAGTCCCGGGACGCACGCTGCGGCGGCGAGCGCCGCGGCCACGAGGCACGCCGCGCCCGGCAGCGAGAGCAGAGGCAGAAGCACCGGCGCGGTCAGGAGCGAGCCTGCGAGCGCGCCGGCGGTGCCGACGGCCTGGAGCAGGCCCACGCGCCGGCCGCGACCGCCCTCGTCGCCGAGCGCGAGCCGGGTGATGCGCGGAGCGAGGCCTCCCAGCACCGTGAAGGCGGGGCCATAAGCCACGGCCATCCCGAGGAACAGGCGCGGGAAGAAGGGAAGGTCCGGCAGGTGCATCGCCCCGTCGAGCGCGAAGCCAGAGAGCGGCGTGGCGACGACGGCGAGGGCCGCGAGCCCGAGGTCGTGCCGCAGGGCGTGGGACCCGTTCCCCGGCCCGAGAGCTCCCCGCGCGGCCCGGATCGTGCGCCGCCGTGTCGTCATCGCGGACCCGAGCGAGAGCCCCAGCAGCGCCGTCGAGAGCACGGCCGTCCACGTGTGCAGGCTCGAGCCCGCGACGAGCGCGGCGCGCCGTACCGCGAGCACCTCCACCGCGAGGACCGCGGCGCCCGCGATCGCCGACAGGGCGAGCGCGACGCCGAGGCGCAGGCTCTCCGCCGCGGTCCGTGCACCGTTCGGATCGACGGCCTCCACGGGGGCGCCCGCGACCTGCGGCCCCCGCCGGGGCCCTTGGGGCCTCGGCACCCCCGACCCACGTCGATCGCCTCCGCATCGGAGCAGCGCCGTGGCCGCCGTCGTCGCGGCGACGATCGCCAGCCCGGTGCCGGTCGGAACCCACGCGACGAGCCCCTGCGCGGTGACGATCGTGCCCAGGACGCCGCCCGCGGCCGCCGCGGCGCCGAGCCACCCGAGGGTCCGCGTCTCGTCGCCCCCGTGCGCCAGGGCACGGCGCGTCGCCACCGGGGCTACGGCGCCGAGGAGGAACGAGGCGGGGCCTGCGGTGACGAGCGCGAGGATCGCCGTGCGCAGGGCGATCCCGTCGCCGAGCGGAAGAGTCCTCGCCGCGCGCGCCGCGGGCTCGGCGAGCGCGAGGGCCACGGCAGCGAGCGCCAGCAGCACCACCTCGAGGACGGGTCCGCGGTGGCGGTCGACGAGGCGGCCTCCCACGGCGCTGCCCGCGGCCATCGCCACGAGGACCACGCCGACGACGGTGGTCCAGACGGGCACGCCGGTCCCGACGACGGGCGCGAGACAACGCGGGGTGAGCACCTCGAGGGCGAGGGACGCCCCCGACACCACCGCGAGGGACCCCGCCGGCGGGAGGAGCGCGCGGACCGTCATCAGCGACGCGAGCGCAGGCGGAAGACGGGGGCCAGCAGGCTCTCGACGGGCGCGTAGTCGTCGCGCAGCACGAGGCCGTCCACGCGCCGGACGAGCGACTCGAGCTCCGCGTCCGTGAACCGGATCACGGGGAGGGTGCGCCCGCCTCCCTCCACGGAGGGATCGGGGCGCACGAGGCCGTCGAGGTCGAGCGCGCGGTCCGAGGCGACGAGGAGGAAGGTGTCCTGGTCGGTGCCGCCGCGCTCGAGGCCCACGAGGACGACGTGCGCGAACACGCGGCGCGCCGTGGCGGCGAACGCGCCCACGAAGCGGCCGGAGGGCCACGCGTCGATCAGATTGCACAGGTAGACGCCGCCGGGGGCCATGTGGGCCTTGATCGCCCGCGTGTACTCGAGCGTCGTCAGGTGGAACGGCACGCCGAAGTCGGTGTACGCATCGCCGTACACCATGTCGTAGGGCGGCGCATCCGCGGGCAGGTCGCGGACGAACGTGCGCGCGTCCTCGTGGAAGATGCGGAAGCCGGGATCGGCCGGCAGGCCGAGGGCCTCGTGCCCTGCGCGCGTGACGGCCGGGTCGATCTCGGCGACGTCGAGGATCGCCTCGGGGTGGGTGACGCGCAGACGCCGCGGGAAGGTGTACGCGCCGCCGCCGACGAAGAGCGCGCGCCAGGGGCGGTCCTTGGGCGCGACGCGGTCGGTCACGCAGGCGTAGAGGCCCTCGTAGCCGTAGCCGAGCCACGTGGGGTCGTCGAGGTGGACGAAGCCGTGGACGAAGCCGTCGAGGGCGAGGCGGCGGATCCGCTTCGCGGACGGCGAGGCGGAGGCTCCCGGGGGCGGCGGGGGCGTGTCCACGCGCAGGTGGAAGTAGCGCGTCTCGCGCACGTACACGCCGGGTGCGTCCTCACGCACGCCGAGCTTCAGTCCGGCGTTCCTCGCGACGTCGAGCGGCAGGAGCGCGCAGAGGGAGACCGCGACCACCCCGGCGAACCAGGGCCACTCGACGCGCCGGCCGACCGCGAGCGGCAGGAGCGCGAGGCCGGCGGCCGTGAGGCAAAGCGTCCCGGGCGAGCCGATCCCAGGCAGGAGCAGCGGGCCCGTCGCGAGGCTGCCGACGACGGCGCCGAGCGTCGTGGCGGCCCAGATGCGGCCGATCACGCGCCCGTCGCCAGGTCCGCCCGAGAGCGCCGCGCGCGCGAGCAGCGGGGGCAGGATGCCGAGCGCCACGGCCGCGGGCGTGAACGCGGCGACCGCGCCGAGCGCGATGCGCAGGGGAAGTGCGGGGCCCGAGCCCGGCGACGCGCCGACGAGGGCGAGGGGCGTCCACACGGCGAGCATGACGAGCACCGACGCCGCGAGCGAGGCCCGTGCGAAGGTCCGCCGCAGGTCGGGGCCGTCGGCGAGGCGCCCGCCGATCGCGTTCCCCACGGCGAGGCCCAGGAGGATCGCCCCGATGACGGCGGTCCAGGTGTAGAGGCCGTTCCCCACGAGGCGACCGGCCGCGCGTCCCGCGACGACCTCGAGCACGAGGACCGCGGCCCCGGAGGCCAGCGCGAGGAGCGTCGCCCGCGTCGGGGAGATCGTGGGGGTGCCGCCGTACGGCGCGGACGACGGTGCGTCCGGGCCAACGGAGGCCGTCGCGGCGGGAGCGGAAGGCGAAGCGGGAGCGGATGCGGCGTCCGTCGTCATCGCGCGGCCCGCGCGCACGAGCTGCGCGAGGCCGAGCAGCGCGAGGCCCGCGGCGAGGCCGCGGATCCCCGTCGTCGTCGCGACGGTCGGGATCAGCGCGAAGCCCGCGGCGTACGTGCCGACGAGGCTGCCGACGGCGCCCGCCGCCGCGAGCAGGCCGAGGACGCGGCCGGGGCGCAGCGAGCCCGCGACGGCCTGCGCCGCGAGCAGGGGCGAGACGGCGCCGAGGAGGATCGTGGCGGGCAGCGCGGTGATCGCGACGCCGAGCAGCGCGCGCAGGAGGAGGGGCGCGCCGCGCAGGAGATCGGCGGCGATCCCGTCGAGGGACGGCACGAGGACCACGGCCCCCGCCGCCCCCAGGAGCACGAACCCCGTCCGGCGCGTCCCCGTACGCGTGCCCGCGAGACGTCCGCCCCAGGCGTTGCCGAGCGCGATGCCCGCGAGCACCACGGCGAAGACCGCCGTCCACACCTCGAGGCTCGTCCCCACGTGGCGGGCGACGAGCCGCGGGATCAGCAGCTCGAGGGCCATCACCGCCGCGCCCGCGAGCGTCGCAGTCACGAGGGGGGGGCGGGCAGGAGGCATGAGCCGAGGAGCCTACCCGAGCCCCCGCGATCGTGTCCCGCGCGGAGTGGCGGCGGGTCACGACCCACGGCCCCGCCGGCCCTACTCGGTCGGGATCTCCGACAGCCGCGTCACGTCGACGACCTCGTCGACGGGGATGATCACGCCCGGGTGGCGGGGCCAGTGGCCGAACCGCGCGGCCTTGCGCAGGAACTCGTCGCGGGGCGCCGCGCCGGGCACGTCGGCGTCGTGGAGGTCGGCGTCGCGCAGCAGCACGCCCCGCTCGTCCACCGTGTCGACGCGGCCGATCCAGGTGCGCGCCCCGCGGGTCGCGACCACGCACGTGATCCCGTGGAGCTCGTGCGTGTCGTGGTGGAAGGTCCCCACGGGCGACCTACTTCGCCGCCGGGGCCTTGGCGCAGTGCTTCTCGAAGGCGCTGATCAGGTCGAACGCGACCGTGCGGCCGTCGCGGCCCTCGATCTGGTGGCGCGGCACGAAGTGGACGAGCTTCCCGTCCTTCAAGAGGGCGAGGCTCGGGCTGCTCGGCGGGACGTCCGTCAAGTACGAGCGCGCCTTGGCGACCGCCTCGGTGTCCTGGCCCGCGAAGACCGTGACCACCTGGTCGGGCTTCACGGCCGACTGGAGGGCCATCGTCACGCCGGGGCGGGCGCCGCCGGCTGCGCACCCGCACACGGAGTTGATCACGAGGAGCGCGGTGCCCTTCTGGCCCTTCATGAACGCGTCCACCTCGGCGGCGGTCCGCAGCTCCTTGGCGCCCACGCGCGTGAGCTCGGCTCGCATCGGCGCGACCATCTCCTCGGGATACGGCATCGGGCGACTCCAGTCGGACGGACGCGAGTGCGTCCAGGGGATTTCGGGGGCGCCGGGGGCAACCCCCGGGCGGCCGCCATCGTACGCGAAGCGGGGGGTCGGCCCGCGAGCGTGAGCCGGTTGGTCTCGGGGGGCGCCGGGGGAGCCTAGGAGGGCGAGCCCACCGGCTGGGCCTTCACCTCGCGGATGATCGCGTCCGTGATCTCCCGGGTGTTCGAGTTGCCCCCGATGTCGGGGGTCAGGTGCTCCTTCTTGCGGGTCACGGCGGCGACGCCGCGGCGGATCCGGAGGAAGGCGTCCTTGTCGCCCAGGTGGTGGCACATCATGGCCGCCGACAGGATCATCGCGATCGGGTTCGCGATGCCCTTGCCTGCGATGTCGGGCGCCGAGCCGTGGACCGCCTCGAACACCGCGGCGCGGCGGCCGTAGTTGCCGCCGGGCACGAGGCCCAGGCCGCCCACGAGGCCCGCCGCCAGGTCGGACACGATGTCACCGTAGAGGTTCTCGAGCAGCAGCACGTCGAAGTCGCTCGCGCGCCGCACGAGCTTCATGCAGAGCGCGTCCACGAGGACCTCGTCGTAGGCGATCCGGCCCTCGTGCCGCGCGGCCACCTCCCGCGCACAGTCGAGGAAGAGCCCGTCGGCGAGCTTCATGATGTTCGCCTTGTGGACCGCCGTGATCCGCTTGCGGTTCCAGTCGAGCGCGTGCTGGAACGCGAAGCGCGAGATCCGCTTGCTGGCCCGGCTCGTGATCACCTTGATCGACGTGACGACGCCGGGGGCCACCATGTTCTCGAAGCCCGCGTAGAGGTCCTCCGTGTTCTCGCGCACGATCACGAGGTCCACGTTCCCGTACGGGGTCTCGAGGCCGGGCACCGTCTTGACGGGCCGCACGTTGGCGAACAGCTCGAGCGCCTGGCGCAGGCGGACGTTCGCGGAGGTGTGCCCGCCGCCGATGGGTGTCGTGGTGGGGCCCTTCAGAGCCACCTTGATCTCGCGGATCGCGTCGACCGTGGGCTTCGGGAGCGCGTCCCCGTGCTTCTGGAACGCCGTCAGGCCGCAGGGGAGCTCCGTCCACTCGATCCGCATCCCGGCGCCCTCGAGGACGCGACACGCGGCCTCCGTGACCTCGGGGCCGATGCCGTCGCCGGGGAGGAGGGCGACGCGGTGGAGGGGCTCTGCCATGGGGGCTCCGCGGAGAACTCGGGGGAGAACGGCGGTCGGAAGGAGCGAAGGTAGCAACGGGTGGGGGTGCCGCCAAATCCGCACGGGTCGTCCCTCTCCGTGCGAGAGTCCCGGGATGGACGCTGGCCACGACGAGCGCGGGTTCCTGACGCCAGAGCGGGTGCGCGGGCTCTTCGACCGCGCCGTCGTCCACTGGAACGCGGGGGCCTTCTTCGAGGCCCACGAGGACTGGGAGACGATCTGGCACGAGGCCGAGGGCGCACGCCGGGAGTGGCTCCAGGGGCTCATCCAGTTCGCGGCCGCGTTCGTGCACGTCGGGCGCGACAACAAGAGCGGCATGGTGAAGCTCATGCGCTCGGCGGCGCAGAGGGCCGGAGGCTACGGCGGGGACACGGCGGGCAGCGACTTCGCCGCCCTCTGGCGCGACCTCGCGCCGTGGCTCGCCCACGCCGAGCGGGTGGCGAGCGGGCATCCCCTCCGCGACGGGGCCCCGCCCCTGCCGACGATCCACTACGTGCCCGGCGCGGTGCCCATGCCCCTGCCCCCCGAGCCCGAGGACGGCGAGGTCGGCGCCGATGACTGACGCCGCGCCGCGGACGGCCGTCGCGCCCCCGGGCGCGGCGCGGAAGATGTCGTTCGGCGGGATGTTCCTCGCGGGCTTCTGGCCGTTCGTCGTCGCGACCCACGCCGGCGGGCTCGTCTGGTCCACGCAGGGGATCCCGGATCGCGGCACCGCGCTCGCGGCGATCGTGTTCGCGGGCGTCTTCCTCGTCGTAGCCCTGGGATTCCGTTTCGCCCGCCGCCGCGCCCGCCTCCGTCGCATCGTCCGCCTGACGCTTCTTCTGTACGTGGTGGCGACCACCGTGCGCGGCTACGTCGTGGCGGGAGCCTCGCCGGCCGGGGCGCCGCGCGTCGGCGTCGTCACCGCCTGGCCCGCGGAGCGGCAGCCGTTCCTTGCCGGTGTCGGCGAGGCCTCGTTCGAGGTCACGGAGAAGGACACCCTGGCTGGGTACGGCATGCGTCCCCGTCGCGTGACCCTGCCATGGCTGGCCATGGGGCCGCTCGGCAGGCTCTCCCTCGATCTCATGGCCCGCCCCGATGCCGCGGGCGCGCCCCGCGTCCCTCTCTTCGCGACGGGCACGCCGGGTCCGCACGTGCTCGGCGCGCGCGCCCTCGTGATCCGGCCTTCGGGGACCGGCGCGCCGCTCGCGATCTGCCGCCTCGACCTCGTGATGGTGGATCGTCGCGTGACCGCGGGCGTGCTCGCCCGCGTGCGCGACCTCGGGTTCACGCCGGACACCCTGATCCTCGCCGCGACGCACACCCACAGCGGCCCGGGCGGCCACGCGAGCACGTGCCTCGCGCAGGCGCTCGGGACGGACCACGCGCGCCCCGACGTGATCGAGCGGATCGTCCACGCCGCGACGTCGGCGATCCGCGCGGCCCACGGGGCGGCCGTCCCCGCGCGTTTGGGCTTCGTCCGCGCGGACGACCGCGACGCGGCGGGCAAGCCCCTCCTCGCGCGCAACCGGAGCGACCCCGATCCCGACCGGCTCGACACGGAGGTGCTCGGCCTCCGGCTCGACGCCGCGGACGGGGACCGGCGGATCGCGCTGCTGCTCGTCTACGCCCTGCACCCGGTCTGGGGACGACCCAAGAATCGCGTGTTCGATCCCGACGTCGCGGGAGCCCTCGAGCGGCTCGCGACGGCGGCCGACGGCGCACCCGTCGTGTTCGTCAACGGCGCCGAGGGGGACGTCGCGCCCCGCATGGGCCGGGGCGATCCGGCCCTGCCGCCGCCGCTCGCCTCGTTCGAAGCCGCCGTGGCCGAGGGGCTCAAGCCCCGGGCGACGTCCTCGACGCTCGCGCTCCGCGCGGTCACCGTGCGCCGCGAGATGGGCTCGGCGCGCTACGTGGAGTCGCTCTTCGGGCCGCGCGAGGCGCTCAACGACCTCGATCGACGGCCGTTCGGGCGCTCCTTCGCCGAGGTCGCGGCCGAGGGGCTCCTCGTGCCCGCGAACGCACTCCTGTGGAGCGCGGGCGTGCCGGACGTGCGGATGTGCGGGTCGTTCGCGGGCGGCTTCGGCGCCGTCGTGCGACTCGATCCCTGGCTCGACGGCTCGGACCTGCCCGTGGGGGCGGTGCGACTCGAAACGGAGAAGGGCACGGCGCTCCTCGCGTGGGCGGCGTGCGAGCCCGTGACCGCGGTGGGTGAGGCCGTGAAGGCGGCGGGCCGCGCGCGCGGGGCCTCACCGGTCTACGTGATCGGGCTCGCGAACGACTATCTCGCGTACGTGGCGGGGGACCCCGAGATCGCGCGTCCCACCTACGAGGGCCGCATGACGCTCTTCGGGTCGGGCACCGCTGCGCGCGTGGTCGAGAGCCTCGGGGCCGCGTTCGACGCGGTCACGCCCCCGGCGCCCCCGAGATAGACCGCCGCGGCCGGGTCCCGCGGCACGGCGGCCAGCGTGCCGCCCCAGTCGCTAGTTGAGCGTCGGGTCGACTCGCGGCGGGAGCATCTGGGTGCCGCCGCGCGCCTTCCTCTCGAGCACGTCGAGGACGAGGTCGAGCCGGCGGAGCACGTCGGTCTCGGCGAGGACCTGGTAGCGCTCCTCGGGCTCGAGCTCGGCCGCCTCGGCCACGGCGTCGGCCAGTCGGCCCACGCCGCCCGAGTGCCCCCGGACCTGCTGCGCGATCTGACGGATGCGGCCCACGCGCCCGCGGCGGCCGGGCATGCGATCGAGCGCCTGGTGGAGGCGCTCGTCGAGCTCGCGGGCGACCTCGTCGCGCACCTCGTCCTTCAAGACGCGGACGCGGACCTTTCGGTAGGGGGCGGCCTGCGTCTCCTCGACCACCTCGGCGCGAAAGAGCCCGTAGAGGAGCAGCTTGAAGCGGCCGTCGGCGAGGCGCTCGTGGCTCACGATGGACCCTACGCAGACGCGCTCGTGGAACGCTGGGGCGGCGTTGTACTGCGTCTCCCAGCCGGGCTTGAGGAGCGCCATCGCGATCAGGCGCTCGCCCTCGAGGGCGTCCGCGGTCATGCGGCGGTAGCGGTCCTCGAAGATGAGGAGCGGCACGATCGTGTCGGGGAGGAGGACCAGGCTCGGCAGCGGGAAGACGGGGACCTCGCCCGAGAAGGACTGGAGGACGGCGTCGGCGTCGAGCGGCGGCTCAGCCATGCCTGGAAGTCTACCGGCACGGGAGGAGATCCGGCGGCGGCGTGGTTCCATGGACGGATGGAGCGCGCGCACCTCCTCGACCTGCTGGCCGCCGTCGGGCGCGACTGTGTGGGCGCGGTGCAGCTCTTGCCGCTCGACCAGACGCCAGAAGGTTTCGACCGCATAGAAGCCATACCGCTCGACGAGGCCGGCGTCG
>JAYTCP010000622.1:0-5554 GCA_043736435.1 Planctomycetia bacterium
GAGCGCCTGGTCGTACAGCTCGATGGCGCGCTGCGGCAGCAGGAGCCGCCGGAGGAACAGGTCGCCGAGCCATGCGGCGCCGTCCGCGGCCCCGTTCCCGCCCGAGTTCGCCTCGAGGTAGCGGGACAGCGTGCGGAGCGTGGCCGTCTCGTCGTGGAGCGCCCGGTGCGCCTCGAGCAGGGGCAGGAGCACGTCGGTCGGGTTGCGGGCGGGCGGCCGCGCGCACTTGTCGAGCGCGATCTCGAGCACCGCGACCGCCTTGCGCCATCCCTCGCCGTCCTCCTTGCCCGACTGCCCGATGGCGGCCATGGCGGCGGCGACGCTGCGGAGGCCGTCGACCTGGAGGTCGTCCGGCTTCGGGCTGCCCTGGGCACGGCTGGCCTCGGCGAACTGGTTGGCCACGGTGCGGCGGAGCCGCCACGTCTTCTTCTCGGCGGGCGAGGTGACGACGTTCAGGCTCTTCGCACGCCGGACCTGCACGGAGTCGGAGGCGATCTTCCTCGCCGCCTCCTCGGAGCCGATCATCGCGTACGTCACCTGGATCGCGTCCCAGGCCTTCTCCCAGCCCGGAGGCGCCTCGCCGGCGGCGAGGATCCACTTGCGCGTCTCGTACTCCGGCTTGCGCTCGTTGAAGCCGTCGATCTCCTTGACGTACACGTACTGGCGCGTCGCCCCCTGCTGGATCCAGTCGAAGACGTCCTCCGGCTTGCTCACGTAGGGCGAGAAGCCGTCCGCGGGCACGTCGGGGAGCTTGCTGCCGTCCTGCATCTTCACGGCGGGGATGACCCCGCGGTAGGCACGGCCGGCCTCGGCGCCGAGCCCGGGGATCGTGGGCGGCAGCGGGAAGGGGAGGCTCACGCCGGGCGGCTCGTCGAGGCGCTCGGGCGGCAGCGGGTTCGTGTCGGAGAGCTGATGGAAGGGGTTCCGGGCGCTCCACGGCTTGCGGTCCGGGCCCGACGGATCGTCCGCGCGCAGCGGGTCGCGGGAGAAGGGCTGGTCGAGCACCTTCACCGCCCGCGTCGGGTCGTTCGCGGGGGGCAGCCGGAGCGTCTCGGGCTTCGGCCGCACGACCGGGGGCGGCGTGGGGCGGAGCAGGAGCCAGGTGAGCGCGACGACGCCCACCACGTAGAGGAGCAGCGCCTTCTCCTTCCCGAGGGCCTTGTCGAGCGCCGCGGTGATCGCGAGCGCCCCGAGGCCGAACGCCAAGAAGAGGAGGAAGGTGCTGAAGAACCCGGCTGCGATCAGCATGATCAGTTCCCGCCCGCTTCGGACTCGAGGCCGAGGGAGACCTCGGGGCGCACGAGCAGGCTGTAGACCTTCAGCTCTCCGCGCACCCAGCCCTCGGTCTTCGTCGGCGTCTGCTCGACGGTCGACCGGCCGAGCGCCGTCGGGTGCCTCGGGTCGGTCACGACGTCCACCAGGGCGGCGACGCAGTCCGGGGTCGCCGTCACGGTGAAGCTCACGGGCCACTCCGAGACGTAGGGCTCGGGGCCCGTGCTGCTGCCCCGGACCTCGGGCGGCTGGATCGTGATCGCGTCGATCGACCGCGTGCCCTCGCGGATGGCCACGTCGACGAGGGTGGCGATCAGCGCGAGGTTGACGACGCGCCAGGGCAGCTCGGCCCGGTTGACGCTCGCGATCGACGCGAGGCCGAACTCGTCGGCGCCGGGCGCCACGTCGACGTCGGCGCGGTTGGCGCGCAGGGCGAGGTGCCCGACCACGTCCGCCTTGAAGCGCGAGAACGACACGTTCGGATCGTCCGCGCGCAGCGAGCCGAGGATCCGACCCTCGAACTGCTGGAAGGTGGCGTTCGCCTCGGCGGCCGCCGCGGTGTCGCCGTCGAACCGCGCGGGATCGGCCGGCTCGGTGCCGCGGAGGATCGCCGCGACGAGCGCCTGGTGCACGGCGGCCTTCAGCGTGTCGGGCTCGCCGCCGCGCTGGTCGAGGAGGGACGCCCACTGCTTGACGCGCCCGTCGTAGATCTCGGCGTTCGCCTTCGCCGTCGTGATCTGCGACGTCGTGGGCGCGGTCTTGCGCTTGATCGACGAGACCAGCGTGTTGTTCGCCTTCTGCCCGGCCTCCGGGTCGTCGCTCAAAACGAACACGACGATCAGGCCGGCCAGGAACACGCCGACGCCCCAGAGGACCGGCGTCCAGAAGGCCCGATACCGCTGCCAGAGCTCGTCCATGGTCAGCTCCCTGCCTTCGTCGGGTCGGGCTTCGTCGGGTCGCTCTTCGTGTCCGGGGACGCCTTCTCGAGCAGCGTCTTCCAGCTCTCCGGGTCGATCTCGGCCTTGGGCACGGTCACCTCGAGGCCCTGCACGTCGATGCCGCGCACCGCCTCGGGCTCGCCGCCGCCCTCGGGAACCACCAGCACCGGACGCCGCAGCGTCCAGCCCGCCGCGACGGCCGTTCCTTCGTTCGACCCGGTCGTGCGCACCGGGGAGAACGACAGCCCCGGGTCGACGCGCAGCTTGAAGCTGCTCTCGCCCGCCTTGAACGTCTGCGTCGTCGTGACCTCGAGGCCCTTCGCCTTCCCCTCGCGCTTGCAGGTGGAGACGAAGTCGTTGAACACCTTCTCCGGGCTCGCGCCGGGCATGACGCGGCACTCGACCTCCACATACGCCGTACGATCCGGCAGCGTGACGATGCGCTCCTGGTAGCCGCCGCCCGGGCCGCGCGGCTTGAGGATCGGGTAGGACCGCTGGCCGTCGATCACCTCGAGCGTGGCGCGCTTGAGGTACACCTCGGGGTGGGCCCTCAGCCCCCGCTCGAGCAGGCCCAGCGTGTCCGCGTACAGGACGCCGGGCGTCGCGAGCTCGGCGAGGCGCCGGTGCTTCTCGCGGACCTCCTGTAGCCGGGTCAGGTGGACCTTGAAGTCCTTGTCGGGCTGGATCGCGAGCCGCGTCTCGTCGGCCTTGAGGACGACCGTCTGCTTCTTGATCTCGTCCGCCGCGGACTGACGCGACGTGTAGAGGATGCCGAGGGCGGCGAGGGAGACGACGCCCGCGAGCACGGAGAAGACGCCCTTCGTGGCGAAGTCGCGTTTCTTGCGCACCCCCTCCGGCAGGACCTCGAGGGGGAACGCCGCCTCCGCAATGCGCGTCTGGGCCAAGCCGAGCGCGGTCGCGAGCTCGTGCGGGCGCTGCTCGACGAGCGCACGCTCCTCGTCGGACAGCTCGGAGAGGTCGCAGCCCTCGAAGGGGTTGAACCGCTCGACGGGCACCCCCATCGACTGCTTCAGGTAGGCGTCGAGGCCCTTCAGGGAGGCACCGCCACCGGCGAGCAGGACCCGGTCCACCTTCAGGTCGGGCAGCTTCGTCTGCGCGCGCCCGATCATCAGCGTGGACTGGATCAGCTGGCTCACCTGGCCGGCCACGCCGATCATCGCGTTCGCGGCCTTCTCCGCCGCCGAGTCGGCGTACCGGGCCTGGCCGCGGGGCGTGACGTCGCCCTTCGTGACCTTCAGGTTCTCCGCCTTCTCCTGGCCGTACGAGAACGCCGCGGCGACGGCGTCCGTGAAGGCCTGGCCTCCCGGGCTCGCGTTGCGCGCGAACAGCAGCTCGCCGCCCCGCTGGATCGCGAGGTCGAGCCCCTGGCTGCCCACGTGGACGAGGAGGCAGGTCTCGTCCTCGCGGTAGGTCGCGTTCACGGCGAACGCCGTGAAGAGCCCGACGCTGTTCGGGCAGCCGCCGGAGACCTTGATGCCCGCGCCCTCGACGCCGGCCATGAGCGGCTCGAGGTAGGCGTTGCGCGCGAGGCAGACGAGGACCGTCTCCTCGCCCCGCGTGCCCTCCGGGTCGGGGAGGTTCATCTTGCGCCAGTCGGCGGAGACCTCCCCGCCCGACTGCCCCGAGACCTCGAGGACCTCGAACTTCATCAGGTTGCGCAGGCGCCAGTCCGGGACCGGAGGCACCTGGTTGTACCGGATGATCACGTCCTTGCCCGAGAGGCCGAGCGTCGCGGGCGCACCCTTGACCCCCTCGGCGGCGAGACGTCGGCCGGCGTCGGCCGCGTCCCCTCTCTCCGCGGGCAGGGCCACGACCTTCGTGACCGCGTACGTCGCGCCCTTCTTCCGGACCGCCACCGCACGCAGGGTGTGGTGTCCGACCGTGATGCCCAAGCCGGTGCTCGCCATCGTCGTGCGCTCCTATCTGAGGTCCGGCACTGCGGCCCGGACCTCCGGCTTGGCGAGGAGGGCGTCCCGCCGCTCCCGCGAGTCTTGGATCAGCTTGCCGAGCTCCGCGTCCCAGCCGGGCCCGGATGCCACGGCGCCGAGCTTCTCGAAGCGACGGACGACGGCGTCGTAGTAGATGGCGGCCACGGGCTCGAAGCCCTTCTCCTGCTCGAGGAGGGCCGCGAGCCGCGTCAGCCGGCGGACCTCGGGGCCGGCCCGCGCCAGGTCGAGGCGGACGCGCGCCGCGTTCACGCGGCTCCGGAGGTCCTTCACGTTCTGCGTGAGCAGGCTCGGGGCGCCGCTCTCGGGGAACTGGGTCGAGAGCGCGAGGGCCCTCGCCTCGGCGGACGCGAGGCTCGGCGCGTCGCGGAAGACCTCGTGGCGGGCGACGGCCTCGGCGAGGGCCTTCTGGTCCTCCCGGGCCTGCGCCTCGCGCGCCGTGGCCTTGTCGAGCGCGGGCTGGCGGATGTCGTCCTGGAACGCGAACTCCTCCGCCACCTGACGCAGGGCGGCGATGCCGCCCGAGGCGTCGCGGTCGAGGACCTCCACCGCCTCGCGGAGCCGCGCGCGCCCGCGCTGCGCCTCCGCGTCGAATCTCGTCATGAGCCGGAACTCGCCCGTGTCCCCGGTCCGCCAGAGCACGGCCAGGAGGAGCGAGCCGTCGTCGCCGTCGAGCGTCTTGAGCAGGCCCCCGCCCTCGGCTCCCGGCGAGTCGAGCGCGACGAGCGTCGCCGGCCGGACCGCCTTGAAGCTGCGCTGGGGGTCGGTCGGGTCGCCGAGCACGGTCTCGGCCGGGCGGGGCTCGCCGAGGAGGGCCTTGCGCACGCCGTCGAGCGACTGGCCCCCCTGCCCGGAGATGCGCTGCGAGCCGAAGCTCCCCACCACGCCGATGCCATCCTGGACGTGCGCCCGCGGGAAGCCCGCGCCGAGGCCGACCGCCTCCGCGCCGGGGACGGACACGGTGGCGACGAAGCCGTCGGTGGTTGCCTTCCAGGCGACCGTGGCCGGCACCTCGCCCTGGTCGTCCAGGAGACGCCCCGTCAGCTGGCGCCCCTCGGCGTCGCCGGAGGCCGTGACCGCCTCGAACGCCGATGCGCCTCCGAGGACGCGGCCCCCGGGCATGCGGGCCCACGGGGCGGCGCCGGTGAGGAGCACGGTGGCCGTGCGCGAGAGGTCGAGGCCGCCCGTCGACGAGATCGACGCGTCCGCCCCGCCCACCGCGGTGAGCCTCGACGAGATCGTCTCCTTTGCGTCGACGGTCTCGAGCCGCACGTCGTCGAGCTTCACGGTGGTGTCGGGTCCAACGACCACGACCAGGCGCGCTCCCTCGGCCCACGGGGGTCGGCGGAAGACGCGCGACATCGCCTGGAACGTCGA
>JAYTCP010000623.1:0-4233 GCA_043736435.1 Planctomycetia bacterium
CCCCCCCCCTCCTGAGCCTGCGCCCGATCCCGATCCCATTCCCGCACCACCCCCTCCGCCGCCCGCGCTGCCCAACCTCGTCGTGCGCTTCACCGAAGGGCCCCTGGCCCCCGCGGCCCCCGGCGACGTGCTGCCCATCGGGATCGAGATCGCGAATCGGGGGGGGGCTCCCGCGCGACGCGTGAAGGTCTCCCTCCGGCTGGTCGTGGGCGGGAAGGAGCGCATCCTCGACCAGGACGAGTCGCGCCGCGGCGTGGCCGCGGGGGGAACCGAGACGCGGCGGCTGCGCGCCGAGATCCCGGAGGACGCGCCCGCGGGGCGCGCGATCCTCCGATTGATCGCGGACCCGGACGAGACCCTGGCCGAGGCCGAGGAGTCCGACAACGTCGCCGAGGCCCCCATCGAGATCCGGGCGGTGCCGGGCAATCTCGTCGTGGAGCGCGTGCAGGCCGAGCCCACGCACGTCGTGAGGGGAGGCGAGGTCGTGCTCTCCGCCGTCGTCCGCAACGCCGGTCGCGCGCGTACGCCCCCCACGTCGGTCGCGTTCGCGCGGCAGCAGCCCGGCGCCGCGCCCTTTCCCCTGGCGGTCGCGCCCATCGGAGCTCTCGAACCGGGGCAGCGCGCCACGGCGACCGCGACGACGCGCGTGCCCGCGAGTACGCCGCCCATCGCATGGGAGCTCGTGGCCACGGTGGACCCCGACGGACGGGTGGAAGAGTCGGACGAGTCGGACAACGTGCGGACGTCGCCGGGCGGCCTGGTCGTGGATCGGATCCGGGAGGAGGGCGGGGAGCCCGTAGAGGCCAAGGATCTCGTGATCGAGGGCGACGGCCACGCGATCCCGACGGATGCGCTCATGGCGCGGACGACGTTGGTCAACGGGGGGAGGACGGCCGCGCCCGCATTCGACGTGGCCCTCGTGCTCTCGACGAGGCCCCGCCTCGAGCGCCAGGAGGGTGCGCGCTCCGACGGCCGGCGGCCCACGGAGGCACGCCGGAGGGGCATCGTCGCCGAGCTCGCGCGCGTGACCGTGCCGGCGGGCATGGCCCCGGGCGCCGAGACCGTCCGCGCGTTCGAGGTGCACGTCCCCGCGGGCCTGCGGGCGGGCACGTACTACGCCCACGTGGTCGTGGAGGCGTCGGGCACCGCGCCCGTCGGCGCCCGCGCCGACGCGCCCTCGGCCCGGCTCACGATCGACGGCGCCTCCGTGCTGCGCGCGCAGCCCCCCGGACTCGCGCTCGATCGGCAGGAGTCGTTCCCCGGCGAGACCTTCGGGCTCGCCGCGACGATCGTCAACGACGGCAACCAGCCGTCGTTGCCGGGCAACCTGGCGCTGGTCGCGGCCGTCGCGGGCCCGCGCGCGCGCACGAACCTCGGCACGGTGATCGTCGCGCTGCCCCTCGACCCGATCCGACCCGGGGAGTCGCGGCAGGTGTCGCTCACCACGACGCTGCCGCCGACGGCCCGCCACGGACGCCAACGGCTCGTCCTGCGCCACGTCGTGCCCGGCGCGGATCCCGTCGACCTCGCGGAGGCGACCATCGCCGTCCGGACGATGGCGCCCGGCCTCGACCTCGTGGCGTACGAGGGTCGCGTGGCCCCGGCCCGCGCGCGCGCCGGCGAGGCGATCCGGGTACGCGTCCGCGTGGCGAGCCTCGGCGACGGGGCATCCCCCGCGACGACGGCGCGGCTCGAGCTCGCGAGCGCCCTCGGGCCGATCCCGCTCGGCAACGTGGACGTGACGGCCCTCAGGGCACGCGGCACGGCCGACGTCGTGGTCGAGGGACGGCTGCCGCGCTCCACCCCCGCCGGGAAGGCGTGGCTCTCGGTGCGCCTCGACCCGGACGGACGCCTGCCCCAGACCGATCGCGAGAACGACGTCACGTGGGTGTCCGTCGACGTCGAGGGCCGCTTCGAGGCCGACCTCTCCGCGCGGTGGACGCAGCCCGTGCTCGGCGAGCGCAGCGAGCCGATCCCCGGACGCCCGCTCGACGTGCGCGCCCGGTTCCAGAACTCCGGCGCGGGGACGATCGAGGACACGGAGGTCGAAGCCGTGCTCTTCAGCGGAACCACGGCCGTCCGCCGCCTCGGCCGGCGCCGCCTCGGCGCCGCGATCCCCGCGGGCGGCAGCGCCGACTGGGCCGAGCGATTCACGCTCCCCGCCGATCTGGCGCCCGGCACCTACCGGCTGCGCTTGATGGCCGACCCCGATGGCCGGCTCCCTTGGGCCCAGGAGGGACCGCCGGTCGCCGAGCTGCCCTTGACCGTGGGAGCGGCGCCGGCCGGCATCGACCTCCTCGCCGTCGCGCTCGAGCCGCGCCCGGGCCGGTCGGGCTTTCCAGGCGACGTCGCCGTGAACGCGACGGTGGAGAGTCGCGGGCCGGGTCCGGCGCCCGCGTTCGACGTCGAGCTCGTCCTCGCGGGTGCGGACGGCACGGGCCGCGCGCTCTGGCTGCCGCTCGAGACCCGGCGCGTGGCGGCGGGGCTCGCGGCGGGCGCCGCGACGCGCGTCGCGTTCGAGGTGGAGCTGCCGACGGAGCTGCCGACGGGCGACTACCAGCTCGTCCTCCTGGTGGATCCCGCCGGCGAGGTCGATCCCCTGCGGCGCGGGGACAACCGACTCGATCGGGCCGTCCATTGGGCGGGCACCGCGATCGCGGTGCGCGACCCGCGCGGGAGTCCGCCCCCTCCCCCGCTGCCCCCTCCTCCCACGCCCTTTCCGATCCCGGTGCCCGTTCCCGGGCCGACGCCTGCGCCCGTGCCGGGGCCCGCCGACGCAGTCGTCGATCTCGCGATCACCGACCTGCGGGCGACGCGCGTCGATCCCGGGGTCGCCCAGGTCGCATGGACCGTCCTCCTCAGGGAGGGCATCGCGCCGAGGTTCCGCATCGTGGTCTTTGTGCGCGACGAGACGGGCGCGTGGCAGGAGACGACCACCTCGGCGCCGCTCGGCTTCCCGGCCGGCGCGCGCAAAGCGGCGGGGACGCTCGGCGTCCCCCTTCCCGACGGCCCGTCCGACCGCTGGCACCTCCGCGCCGAGGTGCGCCCGGAGGGCGCGACGGAGTCGTCCCCGGCGGACAACCTGACCGAGACGGACGCGGTCCTGTCCTCCCGTACGCCCCCGTCGACGCCGGCCCTGCCGCCGCTCGAGGGCTTCTTCCCGATGCCGCTCCTGCTCGCCGCGTGGACGGAGGACGGGACGCTGTCGCGGCGCGTGAGCTCCCCGACGACGGTGCTCGCGCACTTCCCGAGCTCCGCCGCCGGCGGGATCCTCGAGGTCACGCTCGAGGCGGGCGGCACCAAGGTCTCGCTCGGCGAGTTCGACGTGCAGACGGGCCGCGACGGGACCGTCTCGGCCGTGCGGATCCGTCTCCGGGCGCCCGCGAGCGCGCCCGTGGGGCCGGCGCAGCTCCTGTTCGTCATGAAGGACCTCCCGGGCCCGGCCCGGGTCAGCCGCCCGCCGCTCCGCGTCGCGGTGAGCGTGAAGTAGGCACGCCGGGGAGGGGGAGGGGCCGCCTGCCCTCCGCCGGGACCGGGGCCCCCCGAGTGCTTCCCTCAGGGATTCGACTGCAGGAAAAGAAACGGGCGCCCGACCTTCACAGGTGGGGCGCCCGGGCAGAACCGCAAGAGAGCGTTGGGTTGGGAGGGTTAGGCAGGAGGTCAGCTCATCTCGCGTTGTTGCTTCTGGCCACTCGATTAGACGCATCCCGGGCCTGCAAGGTTTCGTTTCGATTGCGGGCGGCGGAACCCATGTGTTGGGCGTGGGTTCCGTCGCAAGGGGGGGTGGATCGCGCCCGGACGGGCGATTCGGGCCGCCTCCGCGCGGGCCCCGCGCGTGGCGTCAGATCGTCCGGCGGAACTCCGAGACCTCGAGCTTCCAGACGCGCACCCCGCAGTAGCGGTCCCCCTCGGGGCAGATGGGCGCTTCCTTCGACATCGCGCGCAGCGTGCACGGCGGCTGGAGGTAGCGCCCGATCCGGCGGTCGACCTCCGCGATCTGGAGCGCCTCGTCGCGACTCGCCCGCCAGATCTCCTCCTGGGCGTTGTAGCAGAGGCGCATCTTGAGCTTGTGGTGGAGGTGGAGAAGGTCGGCGGACTCGGTGAAGCGGATCGCGACGGCGTTGGGAAGCAGGTACGCCGCGAACTCGTCCGACACGCCGCGCGCGCGGAGCTCCCCGATCGCGGTCCACGTCTCCTCCATCGTGCGCGCGTACAGCTCGGCCGCCTCGGGAA
>JAYTCP010000624.1:0-2544 GCA_043736435.1 Planctomycetia bacterium
GGGCTCGGCGTCGACTTCGAGGCGCCGGGTCGCTTCACGCGCGCGCAGATCGAGGCCATGGGCCCGACCATCGTCTCGTCCGGCCCGACCGACCGGAGCGCGCCCGCGGACGACGCGGCCTGGCTGCCGTCGGATGCCTGGGGCAGCGCGGGGGCCGCGGACGGTCTCGGGATGTCGGGGGGCGGCGGGGGCGAGGCGGCCGAGGCGGCGGCTCGGCGCGGGGCGGCGATCCCGGAGGCGATCCGCCACGGGCGCCTCGCGGCGCACACGCTGCACGCCGAGCGGACGGGCCTCGCCGTCCCCGCCGCCGATCCGCTCGCCGAGCAGGGGGCGAGCCCCGAGATCGCCAAGTTCAAGTCCCTCCACATGGCCTCCTTCCGGCGGGAGGCCCCGGCCCCTTGCGAGGTCCTCGACGGCGAGATGCGCCTCCACTCGACGACCGCCGTCGAGCACGGGCTGTCCCGCGCGGGGGCGACGGTCGAGGCGACGCGCTGCTTCAAGTGCGGCACGTGCACCGACTGCGACACCTGCTTCCACGTCTGCCCCGACGTGGCGATCTCGAAGAAGCCGGGCGGCGGGTACGTCATCGACCTCGCGCACTGCAAGGGCTGCGGCGTGTGCGTCGAGGAATGCCCGCGGGCCGCCCTCCACTTCCGGAAGAGCACATGACCCCCAACGAGCGCACGATGCAAGCCTCCCCGTCCGCGGCCCCCGGCGCCCCCGTGACCAGCCGCACCATGATTCTCACCGGCAACCAGGCCGCGGCCTGGGGCGCGTACCTCGCCCGGACCCAGGTGGTCTCGGCCTACCCGATCACGCCCCAGACGACGATCATCGAGACGCTGGCCGACCTGATGACGAAGGCGTCGTGGCCGAGCAAGTTCGTGAACGTCGAGTCCGAGCACTCGGCGATGGCCGTCTGCATCGGAGCCTCGATCACGGGGGTGCGCGTCTTCACCGCCACGAGCGCGCAGGGCCTGGCTCTCATGCACGAGCTCCTGCACTGGGCGTCGGGCAGCCGCCTCCCAATCGTCATGGTGGACGTCAACCGCGCGATGGCCCCGGGCTGGAGCATCTGGACGGACCAGAACGACAGCCTCTCGCAGCGCGACACGGGCTGGGCGCAGATCTACTGCTCGAGCGCGCAGGACGTGCTCGACACGGTGCTCGTCGCGTTCAAGGTCGCCGAGGCGCTCGGGGTGCCGGTGATGGTCGTCGAGGATGCGTTCGTCCTGTCCCACACGGCGGAGGCCGTCGAGGTGCCCGCGCCCGAGGTGGTCGACCGCTTCCTCGCGCCGCGCGAGGCGGCGTTCCGTCTCGACGTGGACAAGCCCGCCGCGTTCGGAGGCCTGCTCTCGCCGGACTGGTACCAGGAGGTGCGCGAGGATCTCCACCGCTCGCTGCTCGCCGTCGAGGGCGAGATGGCGAAGGCGTGCGGCGAGTGGGAGCGGCTCACGGGCCGCGGCTACGACACGGTGGCGACGTGGCACATGGAGGACGCGAGGGTCGCGCTCGTGACGAGCGGCACCGTGTCCTCGACCGCCATCGACGTGATCGAGTCGGACTGGGCGCGCCGCGAGAAGGTGGGGCTCGTCCAGATGCGCCTCTTCCGCCCGTTCCCCTCGGAGCGCATGCGCTCCGTCCTCGCGGGGATCCAGAAGGTCGCGGTCATCGACCGCAACTGCTCGTACGGCGCGCACGGGATCTGGTTCCAGGAGCTCAAGTCCGCTCTCTACGGCCTCCCCGACGCCGATCGCCCGCAGATCTACGGGTACGTGATGGGGCTCGGCGGTCGAGACATCGGCCTCGATGCCATCGAGGACGTGGTGCGCCGCACGCTCGACCGCGACCGTCCCGAGCCCGAGACCCAGTGGCTCGGCGCGCTGCTGCCGTCCGTTCCCGCCCAGACGCCCGCATGTGCGGCGAGCGCCGAGTGCTGCCAGGAGGCTTCGCAATGAGCTCGGACCACGTCAAGGAGGTCCTGCGGGGCGAGGAGATCCTCCGGTCGGGGCACCTCGCCTGCCCCGGCTGCGGCATCACGCCGGCCTACCGGTGGGCCCTCAAGGTGCTCGGGCGCCGCACGATCACCGTCGCCCCCGCGTGCTGCTTCGCCGTGGTGGACGGGCCGTTCCCGTACAGCGCGTCGGGAGTCCCGTTCCTCCACACCGCCTTCGAGGCCGCGAGCGCCTACGCGAGCGGCGTCCGCGCGGCGCTCGACGTGCGGGGCGACCGCGACGTGAACGTGCTCGTCTGGGCGGGCGACGGCGGGACGTTCGACATCGGCCTCCAGTCCCTGTCGGCCGCCGCCGAGCGCAACGAGGACCTCCTCTACGTCTGCTACGACAACGAGGCGTACATGAACACCGGCGTCCAGCGCTCCTCGGCCACGCCGATGGGGGCCTGGACGATGACGACGCCGACGCAGGCGCCCAAGCGCGAGCCCAAGAAGCAGTTCGGCGCGATCATGGCGGCGCACCGCATCCCGTACTTCGCGACGGTCTCGATCTCCGAGCCCGACGACTTCGTCCGCAAGCTCGAGAAGGC
>JAYTCP010000625.1:0-2047 GCA_043736435.1 Planctomycetia bacterium
CGCCGCCCACGTCGACGGGGAGCTCGACGGGCACCCCCATCGCGCCCCACGCGGGGTCGAGCAGGAGCAGGGACGCCCCCGCCACGTCGCGCCCGAGCACCCGCTCCGCCGCGAGCGCGTAGAGCCGCAGCTGCGTGGCGTAGTGCGCCCCGAGGCTCCCTGCGTCGGGGAAGCGCGCCCCGGGCGCGTTCGTCTTGTGGTCGAGGATCCGGACGCTGCCGTCGGCCTCGGGCATCCAGAGGTCGATGGAACCCTTCACGAGGAGGGCGTCGAACCCGGCGACGCTCGCCTTGGCGGGGAAGCGGATGCGGGCATGGAAGGCGACCTCGCGGCGAACGTCGCGGCCCGCGGCGAGCGCCTCGACGAGGCGCAGGCCCACCGGCGCGCCGAGGAACCGGCGCACCATGGCGAGCGCGGCCGCTTCCACGGCGGGCGAGGCGCCGTAGGGGTGCTCGTCGGCGACGGCCTCGCGCACGATCGCGGCGAGGTCGGGCGCGTCGGGGACGAACCGCTCGATGGCCAGGTGCACCGCCCGCCCGAGGGCCGCCCGGTCGATGCCGTCGAGGACCTCGCGGCCCTCGTCCCAGCGCTCGGCGGCGAGCTCGGCGCGCACGCGGGCGTCGCCCTCGTCGGGCGCGTCGGACGTGGCGGGATCGTCGACCTCGAGGGAGATCGGGGGTGCCGGGGCCCAAAGGGCCCCCGCGGGGGCCGAGCCGCCCGCGCCGAGGATCCGCTCGCGGTGGAAGCGCGACGGCGAGGCCGCGAAGTGGAGCAGGTCGCTGATCGTGACCACGAACGGCGTGCGTCCGAGGGTCTCCATCGGCTCGCGGACCTGGGCCAGCCGCAGGCTCGCCGCCGCCTGCTCCTCGGCCGTCGGCGCGAGCTCGGCCCCGGCGAGGACCGCCGCCCCATGGCGACGGAACGCGGAGCGGCGGTCGTCTTGGTGCGCCGCGGCCGCCGCGTCGCCGGCACGCGCGGCGTCGCTGGGCGCCGCGACCTCCACGCTGACCAGGCACGGCGCGTCGTCGATCGACGCCTCGTGCGTGCCCGGGAGGAACGGCACCGTCATCGTGGAGCGGATCGCCTTGGCCCAGCCCGAGAGGCGGAAGGGCTCGCCCCCCTTCGTGGCGCCGTAGACGCTCGAGGTCACGAGGAGGCGCTCCTCGGCCCGGGTGAGCGCCACGTAGAGAAGGCGGAGCGACTCCTCCGCCTCGGCCGCCGCCTCCTCGGCGTCGATGGCCCGCAGGCCGGCGCCCCGGCCCGGCGTGCCCTCGAGGGGATCGATGACCTGCCAGCCGAAGCGTCCCCGCGCGTCGAGCTGGAACGGGCGCGCGCCGCCGTGCCGCGTGCCCGACCCCGTGTCCGCGAGGACCACGCAGGGCCACTCGAGGCCCTTGCTCGCATGGACCGTCAGCACCGCCACGCCCTCGTCGGCCGGGCCCGCCGCGGCCTCGGCCTCGTCGATCTCGCGGTCCTTCAGGTCGGTGAGGCGCCGGAGGAAGTCGGAGAGGCCGTGCCCGCCGTCGGCGTCGAGGCGACGCGCGATGGCCAGCGCCTTCTCCAGGTTGCGCGCCCGGCGCGCGCCGCCGTCCTGGAGGAGCGCGACGGGGATCGCGTCCGACGCCGCGAGCGCCTCGCGCAGCAGGTCCTCGAGGGACCCGGCCGCGGCGACGCGCCGGAGCCCGGCGACGCGCGCGCAGGCTCGTGCGGTGCGAGGGTTGGCCGCGAGCCGCGCGAACGCGCCGGCGCCGCTCGTGCCCGCCCTGGCGTCGCCGCCGAACGCGGCGAGCAGGTCTTCGTCCGTGCCGCCCACGGCGGGGCTCGTGAGCCAGGCGGCGACGGCGAACCCGTCGAGCGGGTCGTTCACGACGCGCAGGAGGTGGACGAGGTCGGCGATCTCCTCGGTGCCGTAGAAGCCCTTGCCGCGCCCCACGTGGAACGGGATCCCCTCCTCGAGGAGGGCGTGCTCGTACGTCTTCACGTGCGTGCGCGCCCGCAGGAGCAGGGCGACGTCGTCGTAGCGCAGGGGGCGCGGGTGGGGCAGCGG
>JAYTCP010000626.1:0-3764 GCA_043736435.1 Planctomycetia bacterium
CCGAGCAGGACCCCGAGGCCTGGTGGACCGCCGCCGTCGAGGTGCTGCGCGAGCTCACGAAGACGCCGGCGAAGGTGCTGGCCGTGGGGCTCGCCGGGCAGAAGCACGCTCTGCTCCCCCTCGACGCATCGTGCGTCCCCCTTTCGCGCGCGATCCTGTGGTGCGACGGGCGCGCGAGCGAGGAGGTGGCGGAGTGCCTGCGGCGCGTGCCGAAGCTCCGGCTCGCGCGTCGCACGGGCGGCCTCCCCTTCCCCGGCTACCTGGTGCCGAAGTGGCTGCGCCTGCGCGCGCGGCAGCCGGAGGTGGCCGAGGCGACGGCGCGGCTCGTCTTCGCGAAGGACTGGATCCGCCTGCGGCTGACGGGCACGTTCGCGACGGACCGGACGGAGGCCTCGTCGAGCCTCCTGTGGGACGTGGGACGCAAGGTCTGGAGCGACGAGCTCGTGCGCGCGTTCGAGGTGCCTGCGACCGCCCTGCCGGAGGTCGTGCGCTCGGCCGACGTGGCGGGGCGCGTGTCGGAGGAGGGCGCGCGGCTCACGGGACTGCCCGTGGGCACGCCCGTGACGGGCGGGGCGGGCGACAACGAGGCGGCCGCGCTCGCGTGCGGGGCCGTCGACCCGGGCACGGTGGCGGTGGTGATGGGGACCTCGGCCACGGTGGTCGCGCCTCACGGCGAGCGCGGCGCCGTCGGCGGGATCGTGTGGGGGCGTCACGCGACGCGCCGCGGCTACGTCGCCACCGGCGTCGTCCTCTCGGCGGGCCGCGCGCTCGATTGGGTGCGCCGCGCCACCTTCCCGGGCGACTTCTCGTCCGAGGAGGTCGTGGAGGCCGCCGCCGCATCGGACCCGGCGGCGGGCCCGCTCGTGTTCCTGCCCTCGCTCGTGGGGGAGCGCTCGCCGAGCCCCGACCCGCACGCGACGGGCGCGTTCGTCGGGCTCCGGCCGACTCACGGCCGCGGCCACCTGGCGCGCGCCGTGCTCGAGGGCGTCGCGTTGTCCATCGCCGAGATCCTCGTGCGGATGCGCGGCGCCGGCGTGAGCGTGAACGAGCTGCGGCTCACGGGCGGGGGTGCGCGTGGGCCCGTGTGGCGGGGGCTCGTGGCCGCCGCGGTCGGGATGCCCGTGACGCCCGTGGACGACACCCACGGGTCCGCCCTCGGCGCGGCGATCCTGGCGGCGCGCTCGACGGGTCGCCACGGCGGCCGGATCGCCGAGATCGCGGCGCGCTGGGTCCACCCGCTGCCGCCCGAGGTGCCCCCGGCCTCGGAGGTGGAGCGGCTCGCGGGGCTCGCCCCCATGCTGTCGGGAGCCCGCAACGCGCTCCGGGGCGTCGGTTCTCCCTCGGGGCGGCGCTCGCCGTACGGCCGGGGCGCGTCCCGATCCGCCTGAACCCCGGACGGGGACCGGACTTGCGATCCGCTCGCGCGTTTCCGAGGGGTCTCCCGGGCCGCTCGTACAATCGCCGCGAATCGGCGCCCCCGGCCGCCCCCTTCCCCGAGAACCCATGGCACAGACGACCACCCTCCCGGCCACCAAGTCCGGGACCGACCTCGCCCCGATCGTGAACGAATGCTCGATCCAGGTCGCGACGGTCAACGGCTCCGGCAGCCAGACGGCCAACAACACCCTCCTCCGCGCCATCTTCCAGATGGGCATCCCGGTGTCGGGGAAGAACCTCTTCCCGAGCAACATCGCGGGGCTGCCGACCTGGTTCACGATCCGCGCGAACAAGCACGGCTACGTGGCGCGCCGCAAGGAGATCGACGTCCTCGTCTGCATGAACTCGGACACGGCCGTCGACGACGTGAAGGCCGCGGTGGCCGGGTCGGCGGTGATCTACGAGGACACGCTGGGCCTCGAGAAGCACCGGACCGACCTCGTCTTCTACCCGGTGCCGTTCCAGAAGATCGTCAAGGAGGTCTGTCCCGACCCGAAGCTGCGCAAGCTCGTGGTCAACATGATCTACGTGGGCGTCGTGGCCCACCTCCTCGCGATCGACGTCGCGGAGATCCAGAAGGCGCTCTCCAAGGCCTTCTCGAAGAAGCCGAAGGCCCTCGACCTGAACAAGACGGCCGTCGAGGCCGGCCTCGCGTACGCGCGGGCGAGCCTCGTGAAGCGCGACCCGTACCGCGTCGAGCGGATGGACGGGAACGCCGGCAAGCTCCTGATCGACGGAAACGCCGCCGCCGCCATCGGATGCATGTTCGCGGGCGTCACGGTCGTCACGTGGTACCCCATCACGCCGTCGAGCAGCCTCTGCGAGAGCCTGATCGACTACCTCAAGGCCTACCGCATCGACCCGGACACGGGCAAGGCCACCTTCGCCGTGGTGCAGGCCGAGGACGAGCTGGCCGCGATCGGCATGGTGATCGGCGCCGGCTGGGCGGGCGCGCGCTCCATGACCAGCACGAGCGGCCCCGGCATCAGCCTCATGGGCGAGTTCATCGGTCTCTCCTACTACGCCGAGGTGCCGGGCGTCATCTTCGACATCCAGCGCACGGGCCCCTCCACCGGCCTGCCGACGCGCACGATGCAGGGCGACGTGATGAAGGCGGCCTACGCCTCCCACGGCGACTGCAAGCACCCGTGCCTGTATCCGAACGGCCCCGTCGAGGCCTACCAGTTCGCGCTCGACGCCTTCGAGCTCGCCGAGGGCCTCCAGACGATGATCTTCGTCCTCTCGGACCTCGACCTCGGCATGAACCTGTGGATGTCCGACCCGTTCCCCTACCCCGAGACGCCGATCTCGCGCGGCAAGGTTCTCGACCACGCCGGCGTCGTCGCGATGAAGGACTGGGGCCGCTACAAGGACGTGGACGGCGACGCGATCCCGTACCGGACGCTCCCCGGAACGCCCGGCGACGGCAAGGCCGCCTACTTCACGCGCGGCTCGGGACACGACGAGAACGGCCGCTACTCGGAGCGTCCCGAGATCTACGTGCGCAACATGGACCGCCTCGCCCGCAAGCTCGAGACGGCCGTGGGCATGGTGCCCGCGCCCGTCGTCACCGGCTCCGGCGCGAAGGTCGGCATCCTCGCCTACGGGACGACCCACTGGGCCGTCGTCGAGGCGCGCGACCAGCTCGTCGCCGAGCGCAAGCTCGCCACCGACTACCTCCGCGTGCGGGCCTTCCCGTTCTCGGAGGAGATCCGGAAGTTCGTCGCGGGCCACGACCGCGTCTACGTGATCGAGCAGAACCGGGACGCCCAGATGCTCGGCATGCTCCGGATGCACTACCCGGAGCTCACGATGAAGATGCGCTCGGTGCTGCACTACAACGGGCTCCCCGTGGACGCCCGCAGCCTGTCGGACGCGATCGTCGCCTCGGAGTCGGCCCCCGCGGCCTCGAAGAACGGAGCCCTCTAGCCCATGACGCCCCCGGCCCCGCCCCCGTCCGCCGTCCCCGCTCCCGCGCCGGCCGCCGGCCCGAAGGTCAACCGCATCGGGCTGCCCGTCGCCGACTACCAGGGCGCCAAGTCGACGCTCTGCGCCGGCTGCGGCCACGACGTCATCACGAACACGGTGATCTCCGCGCTCTGGGAGATGGGCGTCGAGCCCCACCGCGTCGCGAAGATGTCGGGCATCGGCTGCTCGTCGAAGACGACGAACTACTTCCTCAACCGCGCGTGGGGCTTCAACAGCGTCCACGGCCGCATGCCCTCCGTCGCGACGGGCTCGCTGCTCGCGAACCGGCAGCTGGTCGGCATCGGCGTCTCCGGCGACGGCGACACGGCCGCCATCGGCATGGGGCAGTTCGTCCACCT
>JAYTCP010000627.1:0-2710 GCA_043736435.1 Planctomycetia bacterium
CCGCGCGCGCGGCGGGAGCAGCAGGCTCCCCCATCGGCGCCTTCGCGTCGGCGGGGGCGGACTCGCCGTCGCCTTCGCGACCCCGTCCGCGACCACGCCCACGACCACCACGACGTCGGCGACGGCCGCGGCCGTCCTCGTCCTCGGCGGACGAGGGAGCCGCCGGCGCGGATCCGGACGAAGCCGGCGGCGCCGATGCGGGTGCGTCGGAAGAAGATGAGGAAGAAGAGGAATCGTCGGCCTCGGCGGCGATCCCCGATCCGAACCCGCCGTCGGGCCACCCGGTCTCGCGGCGCTCCGGCGATTGACGCGGCGAGGGAGAAGACCGCGGCGCCTCCGGAGCCGGCGCGGCGCGTCCCGTGGGCTCGTCGCTCCAGGCTTCGTCCGACTCCGGACCGACCGCGTACGGCGTCGAGGGCAGCGCCGGTGTGATCGCACCCCCCGCGCCCCCGCCGCCCCCGGCACCCCCCGCCTCGCGTTCGGCCCATGCCCGCCAAGCGTCGTCGTCCTGCTCCTGACGGACGAGGGGACGGACCGCCTCGCGATCGCGCGGCGCCGGCCCGCGGTCGCCGCGAGCGTTGCCGCGATCGTCGCCGCGACCGTCGCCGCGACCGTCGCCGCGACCGTCGCCGCGACCCTCGCCGCGACCGTCACCGCGACCCTCGCCGCGGCCGTCGCCACGGCTGTCGTCGCGACGCCGCCGGCCCCGACCGCTGCGCTGGAGCGCCTCGAGCGCGTGGCGCGCGGCCTCCTGCTCGGCTTCCTTCTTGTTGATGCCCGTCGCGCGCCCGTACTCGGTGCCGCGCAGCACGGCGGCCACCGTGAAGCACTTGCGGTGGTCCGGACCCTCCTCCTCGAGCGTCCGGTAGATGGGCGTCGCGCCGAGGACCTGCTGGGCCTCCTGCTGGAGGAGGCTCTTGTAGTTCCGCGGCACGCGGTCGGCGAGCACGTCCTCGAGCTCGGGGCCGAGGTGCCGGAGGATGAACTCGCGCGCGGGGAAGAACCCCGCGTCCATGTAGATCGCGCCGATGATGCTCTCGACGAGGTTCGCCGTGAGCGAGACCGGAAGGTCCTCGCGGCGGCCGACGCCCTTCGCGACCTCGACGAACCGCGGCAGCCCGAGGCGCATCGAGACCTTGTAGAGGGGGCCGCGCGAGACGACGGCGGACTTGATCCGCGTCAGCTCGCCCTCCTGCTGCTCGGGGAGCAGCCGGTAGAGCTCCTCGGTGATGGCGAGGCCGAGCACCGAGTCCCCGAGGAACTCCTGGCGCTCGTTGCACTCACGGTCCGGCGTGCGGACCGACGAGTGCGTCAGGGCCATCTCGAGAAGCTGCTCGTTCGCGAAGCAGTAGCCGATCACACGCTGGCAGTCTGCCAGCCGCTTGGAAATCAAGGGAGAGTCCAGTCCAGGTGCCTCCCGGCCGGAATGACGACCGTGCCGGGCAGCGGCGGACGGAGGCGTCCCCCCTCGCGGTGCGCCAGCGGGGCGCACCCAATGCCGCAGGGGGAGGCCGTCGTCGACCGACCGAACTGCCACGCTAGCACGGGTTTCCGTCGCCCCAAGGTTCGCGTGCCTACCGGGGGCCCCCGGTGCCCCGAACGACCCCCGGTCCGACCTCCGCTTCGCAGGGGGACAGCCCCTTACCCGATGGTCTTGACCACGTCGGACAGCGGGTAGCGCACCTTCGGCTGGGTGGCGAGGACGTCCCCGGCCGCCCGGTACCCGGCGGGGCAGGCGCAGACGGTCGCGTAGCCCGTCCCCTCGAGGCCGAGGATGCGGTCGTAGGCCTTGGGGTCGAGCCCCTCCATGGGGCAGGTGTCCACCCCGAGCAGGGCGGCGGCGGCCATGAACAGCCCGAGGGCGATGTAGACCTGCCGAGCCGACCAGTCGTCCACGTCGAACGCCTCCGGCGGCCGGGTGACGAACCCCACCATCATCTTCCGGTACCCCGCGAGCGCCTCCGGGGCCACGCCGCGCACCTGTGCGATGCGGGCGACGTAGGTGTCGACGTCCGCGGTCGAGAGGCCCTTCCGGATGGCGAAGACCACCATGTGGGACGCGTCCACGACCTGCCGCTGCCCCCAGGACGAAGCGACGAGAGCCTCGCGCTTCGCGGGGTCGCGCACCACGAAGAACGCCCACGGCTGGAGGCCGAACGAGGAGGGCGTGAGCAGCAGCGCCTGCTCGAGGGCGGCCCACGTCGCGGGGGGGATCTTGCGCGTGGCGTCGAACTGCTTGACCGCGTAGCGCCACGTCAGCTGGCGGACCAGTGCGTCGGGCGTCACGGCGGGGATGGGCTCGGCCATGGGGGCTCCCGGGGGCGGAAGGGACCGGTGATCATGGGGGCGCGGGGGCCCGGGGTCACGACCCGGCCCGGTGCGCGACGGCCGGTTCGGCCCGGAGCCCGACGCGCGAGCCCTAGTGACGGAAGTGCCTGTGCCCGGCGAGGACCATGGCGCCCCCGTGCGCATCGCACCAGGCGACGGCTGCGTCGTCGTTCTTGCTGCCGCCGGGCTGGATCACGGCCTTCACGCCCGCCGCTCCCGCGAGCTCGAGGGCGTCGTTGAAGGGGAAGAACGCGTCGCTCGCGAGCACGAGCCCCTCGAGGGGCTTCCCGGTCTCGTGCGCCCACCGGCGGGCGCGCGCGACCGCGAGCTCGGTGGCCTCGACGCGGCTCATCTGCCCGGCGCCGACGCCGACGGCCTGCGT
>JAYTCP010000628.1:0-2834 GCA_043736435.1 Planctomycetia bacterium
ACGAGGGTGCTCCCGTCGTGGACCGCGGCCGGTGCGTCGGCGCCGGGCGACGTCCCCTCCGGCCGCAGCGCCTGGAAGCGCCCGCTCGAGAGGTCGGCGAGGAGCCCTCGCACCGCCGGATCCTCGAGACGCTCCGGCCCGACGAGGCGCGCGAGGAAGCTCGCGGCCGTGCGCGCGGTCTCCGCGGGGTCGAAGGTCCCCGGCCGCGTCGACAGGAGGATCTCCATGGCTACGAGCGCGGTCGCGCCGTGCGGGCCGAGCACCACGAGGGCGGGGTCGGGGAACGGGGCCGCGAGCCCGAGCGCTTCCATCGACCACAGCGCCTCCGCGATGCGTCGCATCACGGAGATGGCGTCCGCCGGCGCGAGGTGGCCCTTGGCGGCGAGACGCTCGTCGAGGCGAATGCCGTCGGGGACCGCGCACACCGCCGCGTACGCCCCGTCGGCCCCGACGGCCTCGCGCACGGGGATCCACGAGGTGCCGACGAGCCGGCGCCCGTGCTCCGCCGCCTTCACGAACGCATCCACCTCGCCCGGCGCGTCGCGACGCGAGAGCATGCACGCGTGGACGAGGAACGTCTCGCCGTCGATCGACCGGCGCGCGAGGTAGACGGGGTGCTCGGCCGTCCCCCCGGCCAGGCGCACGATCTCGAGACCGGCGATCCTCGACGGGATCTCGTCTCCCCGGCTCGCCTCCTCCACGGCGTCCCACGGGATCGCCCCGACCCCGGCGAGCAGATCCACCACGGGCGCGTCCACGCCGAACGCACGGTACTCCTCGCGGCGGGAGCGGGCGTTGCGGACGGCCTCCTCCGACACCGCGCCGGACGCGAGTGCGACTTCCACGAGGCGATCACGGGGAGAGGTCAAGTTGAGCGCGCCTTGCAAACGAGATGACGAGGTCGGGGCCGCGTCTCGCCGCCCGAGGTGTACGAACGGTACACCATCAAGGGCTGCGCCCGCCGCGAACCGTCACCTGCTCGGCGTGTCGGGAGGACACACGGTCTTCGGCTCCGGATCGCCCCAGGGGGCCATCCATCGGCCCCGACTGGGGGATTCTGCTCGATCGGACCGCGCGGCGGCCTCATCGCTCGAGGGCAAGGCAGGCTCGTGTCTCCCGGGACGCGCAAGGCACGTCCCTCCAACGAACCCGGCGGGCCGGCCACGTGGGCGCGGCCCGCCGGGGGTACGACGAACTCCCGGGCGGATCAGCCCGTCCGGACGGCGGCTACTTGAGCAGCGCCCTCAGCTGCTCGAGGGCCTTGAGCAGCTCGGCGAACGCGCCGTCGAGCTCCGGCGACCCGGACTCGTCGGGCGTCCAGAAGCCGTCCCCGCAGTCGGGCAGCGGCGGAAGATCCGGCAGCTCGGGCAGGGGCGGGAAATCCGGCAGCTCGGGCAGGGGCGGGAGCTTGCCGTCCTCGGGGAGCGGCGGGAGGTCCGGGGGAAGCGGCGGGAGGGGCGGCAGCTCGGGGGGATCCTTAGGATCGCCCTTCGGGTCCCCGAGCGGCGGCAGGCCCGGAAGCGGCGGCAGGCCGGGAGGGAGCGGGGGTAGCGGCGGCAGACCCGCACCTCCACCACCGCCTGCGGGGGGTGCTCCGAGCGGGGGCATGCCCGGCAGGGGCGGCAGGCCCGCCAGGGGCGGCAGGCCCGGCAGGGCCGGAAGGCCCGGCAGACCGCACCCTGCGCCGCCCGCGGGCGGAAGGACGATGATGATGATGAATCCGGGGAAGCCGAGGCCCGCAGGCAGGCCGAGGCCGGGAAGCCCGAGGCCTCCCCCGATTCCTCCGCCCGCGGCAAGTCCGCCGCCCGCTCCGCCGCCTGCCGGAGGCTGCCCGCCGCCGGTCAGCCAGGGAGGGAGCTGGAAGCCGCCGGCGCCGCCACCGCCCGGGGGAGGGGCGCCACCGCCGCCGGTCCCTCCGGCGAAGGCCGTCCCGGCCGCCAGGCTGGCCAGCAGCGCACCCAGGACTGCCTTCTTCGCGATGCTACCGATGCCGTTGCGCATCCGTCGACCTCCACTGCCCGGACAGGACCTCGGGAAACGGACTCTAGCACGGGCGCCCGCGCGCCGTTTCGTCCCACCGCTCGTGGCGAGGGGCGAGTCGGCGAGGGTCGCTCGACCGTCGTGCGTCCCGGGCGGGGCGCTCGGCGGGGAGGAGCTCCCGCACCAACGGAACCATGAATAGCAAGCCCCGGGCCGTTCGACGGGTTGCCCCCGACGTCCGTGCGTTCCCAGCGACGTGGATCGACGCAACGACAAAGAACAACTGTAGTTACGTTGACTGAAGCACCGTGACGGCTGGGCGCGAGGCGCTCCGCCCGCCCGCGGCGCGGGAGCGTCGCGCCCCGCCGCCCCCGGAATCCAGCGACTGACCTTACGGCCCGTCAACTGGGGTTTACAGCACCCCGAAGCGACCCTTTGAAGGGCTCTCGGGGAGGTCGGGATCGCGCACCTGCCCCGCCGCGCGCACCCTGGGCCCGACTACCCGGCGTCGTCGGTGCCCGCGGGACGTCGGAGGGCGATCGCGCCCATGCGCACCCAGGCCGAGAGCTGCTCGAAGAAACGCACGGCCGCCTCCGGGTCGTCGGGCGCGACGCCGGCGGCCTCCACCCAGGCCGACGCCAGGTCCTCGAGCGGCGCGTACGATCCGGCCGCCTCCGACGTGAGCAGGGCGAGCATCGGGGGCGGGAGCACGTGCGGCGAGGTCTGTAGGTCGCCCGGATCGCGGCAGAGCAGCACCCGCATGGGGGCGGGGAGACGCGCCGGCGGCGGGCCCCACACCCCGCTCTCATAGCGCGCGGCGCGCCAGGCGATCACGTCGTGGTCGAGGTCCACCG
>JAYTCP010000629.1:0-3071 GCA_043736435.1 Planctomycetia bacterium
CACCGTGCAGAACCGCCCGCTGCTGCCGCGCGGACGCGCCGGGTAGCGGCCGGGCTCGCGCTCGGCGGGGTTTTCCTCGGGTCGCTAGTGTTCGCCCTCTAGGAAGAGCCCCCCCTCGACCGACAGGCCCTCGGCCCCCACCGTGGTGGACACGACCGGCCTCTCCATCGCGAGCGCCTCGGGGATCTTGAGCCTCGACCCCCCGCCGACGCGCAGGGGGACGACGCTCACGCCCGCGCGCGCGACGTAGGGCCGCACGTCCGGCACGGACCCGTCCACGGTCACGCCCACGACGGAGGCCGCCTTCGCGAGGAGCCACGCCGGCGGCGCCCGCCCCACCACGCGGAACGTGGCCTGCGGCACGCGCGCGCGCACTCGCGGCAGGATCTCGTCGAGGAACCAGACGACGGCGTCCTGGTTGGGCCGCCAGTCGAGGGAGCCCGTGAAGAGGAGCTCGTGCGGATCCACGGTGGCGGCCGGGTCCGGGGCGAACCGCGCCCCGTCCACCGCGTTCGGGGCCACGGTCACGTGGGCCTGGCCCGTCCACGCGCGGATCCGCTCCCCGTCGGCCCCGCTCACGGCGACCACGCCGTCGGCCGCCGCGAGCGCCGCGCGCTCGAATCGGGCGACCTTCCGGTGCTGGAGGCGCACGTAGGCGCGACGCGCGAACGAGCGCTCGGCGAGGGCGTACCTCGCCCAGATGTCGCTCTCGACGTTGTGGGCCGAGATCACCACGGGCACGCCGGGCCCCTCGGGCACGTTGCACACGAGCGGCGTCCACTCGACGTGGATCACGTCGGGGGGCGACGCGGCGACCCGCGCGGCCACCGCCTCGCGCACGGCGCGCACCCGGTGCCCCATCACCATGTACGGTGCGCGCAGGGGCACGTTGCGGAGGAGGTCCCAGGCGAAGCGGATCCCGTGCTTCTTCAGGGGGGCGCGGGGGATCGTCACCACGTCGATGCCCGTCGCCCGCACGGCCGCGAGGGCGTCGGCGGGCGTCGGACGCTCCTCGGGGACGACGAGCGTGATCTCGTGGGCGCGCGCGAGCCGCCGCAGCAGCTCGAACGTGCGGATCCGCTTCCCCGAGTCCGCCGGGTACGGCAGCGCCTCGTCGATCGCGAGGACCCTCACGGCCGCCTCACGTTGCAGATGCAGTGGCGCACCTTGCCGTTGGGCGCGGGCTTGATCTCCTCGACCTCGTGGAAGCGGAGCCGCAGCTCGCCGAAGAACAGGCGGTCCATCCGCTCCCTCAGCACGTCGAGGTGCGCCGGCTCGAACGACCCCGCGCGCACGTAGAAGACGTCGAGGGCGTCGGCCTGGTCCTGGACCAGCTGCCACTCCACGATCCCGAGGCCCCACCGGAGCGTGCGGTCGGCGGTCACGCCGGGGACGAGCCGCCCGCTCGGCAGGACGAACACGTCCACCACGCGGCCCTCGATCCGGTCGAGCACGGGTCGCGCGTCGCCGCACGAGCAGGGCCGGTCGTCGAGGGCCCCGCGGTCCCCGATCTCGTAGCGGATCAGGGGCATGGCGCGGTTCACCAGGTCGGTGACGAGGATCCGTCCGTCGGGGGTCGTCTCGAGGTGGACGCCCGCGGTGTTCACGTGGAGGCGGTGGCAGCGCTCGGTCTCGCTCGCGATCCAGCCGCACTCGCGCGCCCCGTAGAACGTGAACACCTCCGCGCCGAGCGCGGCCTGGATGCGCTCGCGCTGGTCGTCGAGCACGGGCTCGGCGGTGAGCAGCACGATCGGGATGTCGAGCCGCTCGCCCCGCGCCTCGAGGCGGCGGGCCAGGCGGTCGGTCGCGGACGGGTAGCCCTGCATCGCGACGGGGCGGAAGCGCCGGAGCCGGTCGACGTACGCGTCGAGCTGGGCGTCGCCGAGGTCCCCGGCCGACAGGTAGAGCACGCGCCACACGAAGCGCTGGATCGCGGCGTGCGCCGCGTTGCGCCAGGCCTGCTTCGAGACGGGCGGGCCGTCCTGGGCCGCCCCCCACAGATAGGCCCGGCGCAGGCCCGGCACCCAGCCCATGGCGGTGCGCAGGGCCACGCTCGCCGCGTCCTTCGCGGCGATCGCGTGCCGCGTCTGGAGGAACGGCACCGGCGCGCCCGTGCTCCCGCCCGTGCGCACCGCCACCAGATCCTCGCTCCGGAACTCCGACGAGAGCAGGTCCTTCGGGACCCCCATCACGTCGGCCTTCGAGAGCGGAGGCAGGGCGGCGAGGTCCTCGATGCGCGCGAGCGTGGACGGACGGAAGCCCGCGGCGTCCATGCGGGCCCGATAGAACGGGACCGTGTCGTGCGCGTGGATGAGGAGGTCCCGCAGGCGCGCGAGGCGGTCGGCCGCGAGGGCCTCGCGCGGCAGCACGAGCCGGGCGCGGATCGCGGGGGCGTAGTGGTAGGCCTTGTTGCCGGAGAACGTCGCGGCGATCGGCTTGACGAGGTGGCGGTAGATCGAGGTCGCCCCGTCCACGATCCGGCGGCGCCTGCGCGCCGGACGCAGGATGCGCGGAGGGGGTCCCTCGGGGACGGCGCCGTCCCGGGCGTCGTCGTCCTCGGCCTCGTCCTGCGCGCGGGCCGCGAGCGCCGAGGCCGTCACGAGCGAGATGCAATGGCGCACCTTCCCGTTCGGCCCGGGCAGGATGCGCTCCTCGCGGTGCGGGACCACCTCCAACTCGCCGAAGAAGAGCTCGGAGACGTGGCGGAGGAAGGCCTCGAGGTCGTCGTGGCCGTGGCCGGGACCCGGCACCCAGTGGACGTCGAGGCGGTCCGTCGCGGTCTGGACGAACTGGGCGTCGAGGATCCCGTGCGCGTCGAAGCCCACGCCGCGCACGTCGGAGAGCACGCCCGGGACGCGCCGCCCCGACGGCAGCGTGAACACGTCCACCTCGCGGCCCTCGAGGCGCGCGAGCACGGGGCGGGGATCGCCGCAGGGGCACGGCGCGGGGTCGAGGAGCCCGCGGTCGCCGATCTCGTAGCGGATCAGCGGCATCGCCGGGTTCCACAGGTCCGTCACGAGCAGCCGGCCGTCGGGCGTCGCCTCGAGGTGGATGCCCGCGGTGTTCACGTG
>JAYTCP010000630.1:0-5066 GCA_043736435.1 Planctomycetia bacterium
AGGGCCGAGTCGCCCTCGAGGAACTGCTCGGGGGCGGCGTAGAGCACCGACCCGACGAACGTCCCCGTTTGCGAGAGGCGCAGCGCCTCGTCCTTGAGCCGTGCGACGCCGAGGTCCATCACCTTCACGACGTTGTCGGGCGTGACGATCACGTTCTCCGGCTTCACGTCGCGGTGGACCGCGCCCGCGCCGTGGATCGCCGCGAGGGCCTTCGCCGTCTCGCGACCCACGTGCCGGCACAGCGCCTCGGGGACGCGGCCGAGCTCGTCGAGCATGGCCCGCAGCGTCTGCCCCGCGACGACCTCCATCACGAGCAGGCGGGCGGAGACCCCGGCCGCCGAGGCGACGTCGCACGCGCCGTACGTGCGGACGACGTTCTCGTGGCGCAGGCGCTGCCCGACGTCCCCCTCGCGCTCAAAGCGGCGCACGAACCCCTCGACGCCCGCGAGGTGGGGGTGGATCTCCTTCACGGCCACCTGGGCGCCCGTGGGGAGGCCGAAGCAGGGCTCGGTGGTCTCCGCGAGCCAGACCGTGCCCATCCCGCCCTGCCCCAGGGGCGCGAGGAGTCGATAGGTGCCGAGGAGGCGGGGGGGCATGGGGGCGGCGGGGGCGGGGGGGGTGCGGGACGGCGGGGCGGGCGGTCCTCCGGGAGCGGGGGCCGATCGCCTATCGACCATCCTCGCCTGCACCCTGCGCCGGGCGAAGGGTCCCCCGTCCCCAGTCGACCTGGCGCCGGGAGCGAGCCCGGACCGCGCTTGGCGGTGCGGAGGGGTGCGCGCACACTGCGCCCATGGGACGCATCTACGTGGGCCTCGCGGCCTGGAACCTCCTGTTCCTGACGAGCGCCGCGGTCCTCGGCTTCCTCCGGGGCGGGCTCGTGGCCCCGCGCGTCCACTTCTATGCGGGGCTGTTCGCCGCGATCTTCTGCCTGCTGATCCACGCGATCGTGTTCGCTCACTTCATCGGCTCGGGGAAGTGGATCAAGAAGGGGGCGGAGGCCGCGGCGATGCCCGACGTCCTGGCCATCGTCAAGCGCACGAAGCGCTTCAAGGGCAAGGTGTTCCCCTTCGCCCTCTTCTCGATGCTGTTCGTCCTCGCGACCGCGGTGCTCGGCGGCGGGGCCGACCAGGCGCCAGGGGCCGACCCGGGCGTCGCGCCGCCCGTCTCTCCCGTGGTCCACCTCGTGTTCGCGATGGTGACCCTCGCGATGAACGTCGTGGCCACCCTCCTGGAGCGCTCCGCGATCCTCGAGAACGGCGCGCTGATCGCGAGGGTCGGCGTCGCCAACCAGGCCCGCGTCGAGGCCGGCATCCAGCCCGCCCTGCGCCCCACGGCCGAGCGGGAGGCCGTGCGGGCCGCGCGGAAGGTCTTCTTCTTCCTCGCGGCCAACATGTGGCTGCTGTTCTTCTACCGGTGGAAGGTGATGCGCCGGCCCGACGAGCCGTGGATCCCGTACGCGATCGCCACCATCGTGCTGGTCGTGCTGGGGCTCAGGCTTCGCAAGCCCGCGGACGCGACGCCCCCGCCGTCCTGAGCGGCGGCCCCGGGCCTACTCCGGCTTGGGCGCGTCCCCTGTTACGACGTCCGCCGAGACGCCGCCGGGCATCAGGGGCAGGAGGTTGCCCACGGCCCCGGCCACCATGCGCAGGAACCCGTGGTCGTCCTTGCTGAAGGCGTCGACCTGGTCGCTGTCGAGGTCGAGCTGGCCGACGACCTTCCCGTCGCTGCGGATGAGCACGACGACCTCGCTCCGCGTATGCGCGGAGCAGGCGAGGTAGTTCTTCACGGCCCGCACGTCGGGCACAAGCTGGTCGCGGTCCTCGGCGACGGCCGTCCCGCACACGCCCGTGCCCACCGGAATGCGGGTGTGCGCGGTGGCGGGGCCGACGTAGGGCCCGAGCTCGAGGACGTCGCCGTGGAGCCAGTACACGCCGACCCAGCCCGCCTTGGGGAGGGCCTTCGCCACCTCGGCGACGGCCACCCGCGCCAGTTCGTCCCGGTGGGTCTTGCACTGGATGCAATCAGACAGGGCGGCGAGGACCGGAACAGCGTCGGGCACGTCGGGAGCTCTCGGGGACAGCCGCCCATTGTGGCGCAGGCGCGGGGGAGGGCCAGCGCTGCCCCGGGTGTCCCCTCTCCCTTCCGGGTCTGCCGGGGTACGTTCTCCCCATGAAGGTCTTCATCGCCGTCGACATGGAGGGCGCGACCGGGGTCGCGCACCGCGAGCATCTCCTGCCGGGGGGCAACGACTACGAGCGCGCCCGCCGCTGGCTGACCGGCGACGTGAACGCCGCCGTCGAGGGCGCCGTGGCCGCCGGGGCCACCGAGGTCTTCGTCAACGACGGCCACGGCAACATGCGCAACATCCTGCTCGACGAGCTCCACGAGGCCGCGAGGCTCGTCGTGGGCCCAGCCCAGGCGCGCAACAAGCCCCTCGTCCAGGTGACCGGCATCGAGGAGGGCGGCTACGAGGCCTGTTTCCTCGTCGGCTTCCACAGTCGTGCGGGCACGAAGGGCGGCCTCCTCTCCCACACATGGGTCGGTTCGCTCGTCCACGAGATCCGGCTCCAGGGCAAGCCCGCGGGAGAGTCGCTCCTCGACGCCGCCATCGTCGGCCACTACGGGACGCCGGTCGTCCTCGTCACCGGCGCCGACGACGTGATCCGCGAGGCGAAGGCCGACCTCGGCGCCGGCCTCGTCACCGTCGAGGTCAAGAAGGCGCTGGGCCCGTCCGCCTGCGCCAGCCTCACTCCCAAGCGCGCGCAGGCCCTCATCCGCGCCGCCGCCGAGAAGGCGGTCCGCGAGCGCGCCAAGCGCAAGCCGTGGACGACCACGCCGCCCGTCACCATGGAGGTCGAGTTCCACCGCCGCGAGATGGCGACGCGCGCCCTCGACAACGGTCTGGGCGCTCTCCACGCGAAGAACGACCGCTGCGTGGTCTACAGGGGCCCGGACGTGCCCAGTGTCTCCGCTCAGGTCTGGCGTGGCCTCGAAGAGGCGATGCGCGAGGACGGCAGCTTCCTCAAGTGATCGCCGCAGGCGCGCGGGATGCACAATCCGTTCCGCACAATCCGTTCCGCAACAACCGTCGCCAATTGACGGCGATTGTTGCGGAACGGATTGTGCAATTGACGGCGGTTGTTGCGGAACGGACTGTGCAGCAGCGGCGATGCAGAGGATCCGTCGCGTGCGCACGCGAGTCCGCCACACAAGGACCTCCCCCGCCTCGCCAGTCCGCTCCGTCCGAATCGCGAGCGCGTGTCCATCGCGAGTCTGCGGCCGCGCCGCGGGCGCATAGGGTCCGGTGCCCGGGCTCCGGCCCTGCTTCGCCCTGCCCTGATCCGCCCCGCGCCCCTTCCAGCGCCCGCGGAACAAGCGGCCGAGCCAACCTGGTCCGGCGAAGGGACCTCGCTCGCAGTCCCCTTCCCCGCCTCCTCGCCGCCACGCATCCCTCCGAACGAAGAAGGGGCGAGCCTTTGCGGGCCCGCCCCTCCAAATCCGCGCGGGGCGTCGCCCCGCACTCGGAACGCGTTCTCTAGAGGTCCTGCGGCCGGACCGTCCCGCGCCCGTTCGCCTTGCAGCGACCGATCGCGGTCTTCAGCATGCTGCCGACCTGCGCGCTCACCGCGTCGACCAGGTCGCCGGCCGCGCGGACGCCCGCGCCGCGGATCACGTCCTTGACCTTGCTGCCGACGACCAGGTTGCCGCCCTTGGCCGCCTTCGGGGCCTTCTTCGCCTTCGCCATGGTGGAGAGATCTCCTTGGAAGTTGGGGGAAACGGGGTCCTAGCGGCCTTCCAAGCACATCCGAAGGACCTCGGCGGGGCGCGGGGAAACGCTTCCTCGTGCGCCGATCCGCCTGGAACAGTGGGAAACGTAGCACGAGGGGGGCCCGTACCAAGGAATTCATTTTCGCAATGGGGGCCCATGGATTCGCGAATGGGGGCCCGGAGGCCAGGTCGTGGCGGACCGACACCCGCGCCAGAGGGCCGGAAACCGTCGAATCCGTGGGATTGTCTCCGACGTCGGGACCGGGCCGGTGGAGCGGTGTTCGCCAGGCGCCGTTTTGGGCCCGAATTCGCAAGAATCGTTCCGGGCCCGCGGGCGACGGCGGTCGCGGCGTCGCCCGCGGGCCCCGGAACGGCCCCCTATGGGCCTGCGCCCAGGCACCCGACCTCCTCCCCCCCGTCATCCCCCGTTCCCTCCGGCCGTCCCCGGCGTCGGGTAGGGTTCGAGTCCACGCAGGAGGCGTCGTCGTGCTATTGCCGTCCCCCGTCCTGTCTCGCGAGCCGGTCATCCGGCTCACGAACGCCTTCCCCCGGACGTACGAGAACGCCGTCGCGACGGCCCGTACCTGCTATTCGTCCAAGGGGATCGTCGAGACGGACGAGGTGTCGGGCACCCCGGACATGCCGGAGGAGAAGCGCCAGGCCAAGATGGCCCAGCGCGACCGCATCGCCCGATCGATCTACCAGGCCGGCCACCACACGACCCTCCAGCACGGGCACTTCCAGTTCGCGATGGAGGGGGTCTCCCGGCAGTTCCTGTGGTCCTTCCTCCACGCCCACCCCTTCTACAACAGCGAGCAGGTGAGCCAGCGGTACGTGGAGGTCAAGCCGGACACGTACACGGTGCCCCGCCTCGAGGGGGAGGCCCTCGCCGTGTACGAGGCGTGTGCCCGGCGGCAGATGGCCGAGTACCACGACCTGATCGAGCGCCTGACCCCCCTCGTGGCGCGGACGTACTTCGGGATCTTCCCGGTGCGCGGGCGAGATCCGGCGAAGTGGAAGGGCGCGATCCAGAAGAAGGCCCAGGAGGCGGCGCGCTACGTGCTGCCCGTGGCGACCCACGCCGCGCTGTACCACACGGTGTCCGGCCTGACCCTGCTGCGCTACTGGCGGCTGTGCAACACCTACGACGCGCCGAAGGAGCAGCGGTACGTGGTGGGGAAGATGGTCGAGGCGCTGCTCGCCCACGACCCGCTGTTCCAGGCCATCCTCGAGGAGCCCCTCCCCATCGAGGAGACGCCCGAGCACGTCTTCTACGCCGCGGCCACGGGTGGCGTGTC
>JAYTCP010000631.1:0-5897 GCA_043736435.1 Planctomycetia bacterium
GAGCCGCACGGACCACGCGACGTTGGTCCCCCACACGAACAGCGCCCATCCGCGCCGCCAGCGCTCTTCGCGCGGCGTCCCCGCCACCCGGCGGCCCCACCGCACGATCCCCCACCACGCGGGGACCGACACGAGGAGCACCAGGCCGTGGAGCCAGCCGAAGGACTCGAAGGTGTGGGGCATGGACGAGATCAGGGGGGCGCGGGGGCCGAGACTAACCGAAAGTGTCAGACACTCTTGGTTCGTCCTGCGGCCGGCGGAGGGGGGGGCCGGCCGGCAGGCGGACCCGGGGGCGTGGTCACCGTCCGCTTCGACCTGTAACCAGAAGTCTCTGAGACTTTCGGTTAGTCGGACGGCAGGCGGAGGGGGAACGGCGCATCCGCGGCGCCGGGGCGGACGTCGAGGGGCAGGTCCACGTCCGGCTCGCCACTCCGGCGCAGGACCAGGATCTGGCGCCCCGGCAGCAGAGGGATCAGAGGGCCGAAGTCGCCGTCCACGTCGATCGTACCGAGGACCACCGGCGGACCGATCGGAGCGCGCCACAGGAGGGAGCCCCCGCCGGTGAGCGTCCGCTCGGGGCCGGCGACGTCGCCGAAGAGCGACTCCCCACGCGCGAGTCGAACGACCACCTCGACGTCGCGCCGGAGGTCGAGCGCCTCGGTGTAGGCGGGGACGAAGTCGTCCGTCACCACGCGCAGCCGATGGAGCCCCGCGGGGACCGACGCGTCCGTGGCGTCGAACCGGGGCACGAGGACGCCGTCCGGACCCGTGTACCCGAGGAGGCTGTCCATCTCGGCGAGGGAGACGGTCGCCTCCGCGACGGGGCGGCCCTCGGGATCGAGGACGACGCAGCGCAGCCGCCCCAGCGTGGCGAAGTCGTAGGTGAGCGTGGTCTCGCGCCCGCCGGCCACCTCCACCCCCGCGAACACGATCCAGGCCCCGGGCGCGCGTCGGAAGCGCAGGACGTGCCGGCCCACGGGCGCGTCGATCCGGATCCGGTCGCCGAGATCGAGCACGCAGCCGCCCTCGTAGTTCGGTGTCTGCAGGAACACGTCCCGCGCCTCGTCCGAGGTCCCGAGCCGCACCTCCGTCCCGCGCGGAGCCTCCCCGCCCACGGGAGCGCCGCGCAAGAGCACCACGATGGACCCGCGCGCGGGCAGCGTGATCGTGACGGACGCCGTGCCGACGGCGGCGACGACCTGGACGGGCGGGGTGCCGACGGCGCGGACGGTCACCTGGGCGGGGCGATCGGTCGGCAACCCCTCGAGCGCGAACCCACCCCGTGCGTCGGTCGTGTCGTAGGCGTCGGGACTCGGTGCGCGCACGTCGGCGCCGGGCACCGGACGGCCCTCGGCATCGAGGACGCGCCCCTCCAGCACGCGCGCCTTGCGCGGGGCCAGCACCTCGGCCTCCGGCGCCGCCCCGACGCGACGCGGGAGCTCGATGCGCGCCGGGAGCGCGGTGCGACTGGCGTCCACGCGCCGTCTCCAGTCCGATCCGCCGAGGGGATGCCCGAACGGGTACGAGATCGACACGTCGACGGGCGCTGCGTACACCAGCTGGGCAAAGCGTCCGTCGGCATCCGTCCGCTCGAAGACCTGCCAGGAGCCGTCCGGCTCACTCACCCGCACCTCGGCGCCTGGCAGAGGCCGTCCCCGATCGTCCACGACCTGCGATCGGATCGTGACGCGCTCGGCGTCGCCGCCGTACCGTGGGTCCGACGACGGGGGTGGAGACGCGGACGATGGCCCGGGCAGTCGTTCCCCGTGCCGTACGACGATCCGCGTCGGCGCACCCGCGTACGCCTCGACGAAGCCTTCGCCCTCGGGCGTGGTGGCGGCGAGCAGTTCGGTGCCCGCCGCGCGGAGCGGCCACCGGAACCGCCCGTCCGAGCCGCTGGCGACGCGGAGCTCATCGGGATGACGCAGGAGGAACACCTCCGCCCCGGGCACAGCGCGCCCCGCCTCGTCCACGACCTCCCCGTCCACGAACGCCGCGACGGGCAGGGTCACCTCGAGCTCCGGGCCCCTGGACGAACGGTTCCACGTGCCCTCTGCACGACCTTCCCGCGCGCTGAACGCGCGCCACGCGACGCCACGGTCTCCGATCGAGACGGGACCGAACGAGCCGTCCGCGCGCGACAGGTACCGCTCGTTCCTCGGACCCACGAGGATCACCGCGCCCTCCACGGGTCGATCGAGGCCGTCGCGCACGCGCCCGGGGCGACGCTCGCGCACGCGCGCGAGGAAGATCGGTGCGAGCCGGCCGGCGGGGCTCCATACCTGACTTTCGCAGGAGGTCGATCCGTCCACGTATCCCTCGGCCCGCGCAACGATCTCGTCCACGTCCGGGACCGATCCCTCCGCGCGTAGGCGGTACGTGCCGTCGGCGTCGGTCTTCGCTTCGATCGGCCCCCACAGTACGACCGCCCCGGCCACGGGATCGCCCGTCCCGCCGTCGAGCACGACGCCCTCGAGGCGCGTCGCTTCCCGCGAGTCGGGCGCGGCGGCGACGGGCCGCGACGCCAGCGTGGGCGAGTCCGTTCCGAAGATCACGCCGGGACGGGCAGGGACCGCATTGCGCCCTGCGCCGACCTGCCCGAGTCCCGGGGCGGAGCCTCGCCCGGAGGTGAAGAGGGCGTACACCCCCACGCCCGCGAGGATGGCGAGGGCGATTCCGAGGGATCGGCGGGAGCGACGCACGTCGAGGCCTAGGGTAGCGCGCCCCGACGCGCCGGTAGGATCCCCCCCCTGACGCGACGACCGCCCCGCCCCGCCCTCTCCCCGCGCGTCTCCCCCTCCCCCTCGCGCTCCCCCACTCCCAGGCCTCCCACTCCCGGCCCTGCCACGCCCGCCGCGAGTCCGGCCGCGTAGGCCCGCGCGGGTGCGGCGCACGACGCGGGGCTCAGCTCACGCGCGCGCGGACGGCCTCGAGCCCCGCCGTGAACGTGCCGCGGACCGCGTCCATCATCGCCGTCACCTGGTCGGTGGGAGCGCGGAACGTGGCCGACCACTCGACCACGCACCGGGTCGGCGCGACCTCGTGCACGGCGAGCTCCGCGTGGTAGTCGAGGAGCGGGATCGGGGCCTTCACGATCGTGTAGCGGTGGACGCGCGCGGCGTCGTCCACGAGGTCCATGCGCTCGTGGAGGACGACCCCGTCGAGGAGGTGGAGGATGCGGAGGCCTCCCTCGCGCTCGCAGCGCGGGATGCCCGGGTGCCAGGTGTCCATGCGGTACGGGTCCCGGACGACGTCGTAGACGCGGGCGGCCGGGGCTTCCATCTGCACCGAGACGAAGATGTGGATCATGGCCGCTCCTTCTACCGCCCCGGCCCGGCGATGGGGACGTTCCCCCGCGTCACTTCGGCAGCGCGGTCGCGCCGGCCTTCGCCGCCGGGCTGCCGCGGCGGAGGGCGAAGTCGCCCTTCGCGGCGTCGACGAACAGCGGGTCCTTCCCGTAGACGCCGTCCCGTTCCGCCGTCGGCAGCTGCGGCCGGCTGGACGCGGGGCGATCCGTCGCGTACCAGACGTTACGCGCGAACGTGAAGGTCTCGGGCTCGGTCCCCGGCCCCACGTTGACGGCGCCGCCCCACCCGGCCGAGTCGAACACGACGAGGTTGTCCGTGAACTCGCCCTTGCGGCAGGGCACGAACCCGGGCGCGCGGGTCTCCTGCAGGATGCGCAGGGCCCAGCGGCCGGGCCGGTAGATCGTGTTGAACCGCACCACCGAGTCGGTGGCCCCGACGAACGCGACGGCCGCGGCGCTGCCCACGAACGTGTTCCCCTCGACGAGGATGTCGCGCGCCTCGACGTGCTCGCCGGCGGGGTCCTTGTCGAGCGGAGGCCGGAAGTACGCGAGGCCCGTGCTCCCGCCGAGGTTGATCGCGCGGCCCCCCGCGCGCTCGAAGCGGTTCCTCCGGACGACGATGTTGCGGGACCCGCCCTTCATCTGGATGCCGGACGCGTTCTGCTCCTCCGTGTGACGGAGGGTGTTCCCCTCGAGCACCCCGCGCCGACAGCCCACCATGTCGACGCCGGAGCCTCCGGTCCCCCACCGATCGAGGACGCAATCCTCCACGCGGAAGTCGGTGAGGCCCGAGAGCTTGAGGCCGTCGTGGTTCCCTGCGGGGCCCACGTCCGTGATGCGCAGGCGGGAGAGCAGCACGTGGTGGGCGGGCGTGTCGGGCGTGCCGCCGTCGTCGAGGTTGACGCCGTTGCCCGTCGCCCCGCGGAACGAGAGGTCGCGCAGCTCGACGTGGGAGGCGTCGGTCAGCTGGATGCCCGTGCCGCCCCCGACGAACACGGGCGGCCGCGCCGGATCGGCGCCGGCGAGCACGACGGGCTTGCCCGGCGAGCCCGCGAGCCCCGAGAAGCTCACCCCACCCGCGTACTCGCCGGGCTCCACGAGGATGCGCACGCCCGGCTTCGCGGCGGTCAGGGCCTTGCGCAGGCCGTCGAGATCCCGGACGCGCACCGTCGTCGCGCCGCCCGGGTCCGCCGCCATCTCCGTCACACGGAGCGCGCCGACGCAAAGGAGCCCGAGGACGACCCCCTCGAGGAGCCCGCGGCGCCCCCGCGGGCGCGCCGCGTTCATCCGAGCACCACGCGGATCCCGCGGATCAGGGTGCGAAGCCCCTCCACGACCGTCTCGGTGCGGGGGTGGGCGAGGATGACGTGGCCCTCGCCCTCGTAGCCTTCGGCGCGGGCCTGCCCGACCCGCGGGAGGTTCACCTCGGCCAGCAGCGGCGCCACGGCGGCCAAGGAGACGGCGACCCCCTGCACGGCAACGATGCGCGTGCCGGTGCCCTGCGCGCGGATGCACGCGGCGCCCGCGGCCCGCGTGCGGGGCGGCGCGGAGAACGTCCCGTGCACCATGAGCCGGACCCACGCCGCGACCGTGTCGAAGCCGTGGGCGAGCGCCATCAACGGCATGATGTGCACGCCCGGCGGACGCGCACCCACCTCCGAGATCACCGCGGAGCCGTCGGGCCGCTTGAACCACTCCATGTGGGTGAGCCCCGTGTCGATGCCCAGGGCCTTCACGGCGGCGAAGCTCGTGGCGCTGAAGTCGGCGAACTCGCGCTCGTGCTCCTCCCGCGGCAGGAGCACGCAATACTGCATCCACGGGTTCTCGAGCACCGTGAGCGGGCCCGGAAGGTAGCGCGTGCCCGAGTACCACACCGGCTTCCCCGCGATCGTGACGGCCTCGAGGGTGTTCTCCTCGCCCGTGACGAACTGCTCGGCCTGGAGCGGCCGCTCGGGCGTGGGGGCGAGCGAGGCGAGGGTCGTCGCGAGGTTCGCGGCATCCGAGATGCGGTACGTCCCCTTCGAGCCCACGCCCGCCGGCGGCTTCACGACGATCGGGTAGCCCACCTCCTCGACGAAGGCACGGGCCTCGTCCTCGCTCGACACGAGTCGCGACCGCGCGACCGGCAGGCCGGCGGCGCGCAGCACCTCCTTCATCCGCGCCTTCTCGCGGAAGTTGAGCGCCCCCTCCACCGAGAGCCCCGGGATGCCGCACGCCGCGCGGGCCTCTGCCGTCGGCACCTGCAGCTGCTCGAGCACGGCGAGGAGACGCTCGACCGGGCCCGCCGCCTTCGCGAGGTCCCGGCATCCCTGGGCCAGCTGCGCGCCGTCGAGGCAGTCCGCGACGCGGGTCACCCCTGCGAGCCGCCGGCGCAGGTCTAGGGGCAGGCGCTCCGGGTCGTCCTGGGTGATCACCGCCGCGCGACAGCCTTCGAGCTCGGCGAGCGCCCGGACCCACGCCTGCGTCCTCTCGCTCAGGTACGGAGCAACCAGCGCGGCCGTCGTCATGTTCGAGCCCCGGGCCCCGCGGAGCGCGCGGGATGCCGACCCGACAGGTCTACGGGAAGGGGGGCGCGGGGGGAAGGGGCAAC
>JAYTCP010000632.1:0-3699 GCA_043736435.1 Planctomycetia bacterium
AGGCGCCTCGGATCCCGCCCCCGGCGTCAGCCTCCGCGGGGCGGGCTGTTCGCGAACCAGAGCCGGAGCATGTACGTCATCGTCGCGACGGCGCCGAGGAGGCAGACGACGAAGATCGCGAACACGTCCCATTGGGGGCGCACGGTGGGCGCAGCCGGATTGAAGGCGCCGGACAGCGTCGAGAGCCTTGCCAGGTGGCGCGCCACCACGCTCGCTACGAGGCCGACGACGAGCAGCGTGCCCGCGGCCAGGGTGCGTCCCCGGGCCTCGCCCCGGAGGAGCGGGAAGGCCGCGAGCGGCAGCAGCACGCCCACGGCGAGGGCGACGCCGCCGCCGAGGCCGAGCGCGGAGCGGAGCGTCCCGTCGAGGCCGACGCGCGCCCCCGCGGCGAGCGCCGCCACGACGGAGGTGCGCAGGAAAAGGAGCGAGGCCGTCGCGCGGAGCGAGGGGTCGTCCCGGACCACGAGGCGCGTGACGAAGGCGCCGAGCGCCGTGGCGCTCGCGATCGCCTGGACCCAACGCGGGACCCAGGAGAGGACGTCGGGGTTCAGCGCGAGCCCCGACGCGGTGCCGGCGTAGAGGCGGGCGTAGGCGTCGGGGCGCTCGGCGAGCGCGAAGGTGGACGAGTAGACGAGCGCGACCGCCATCAGGGACGCGAACGCGAGGTGGAGGCGGACGCCGGCGCTCGGGTCCCCCGCGGGCCGGTGGGAGGCGGCGTAGAGGAGCGCGTAGGCCGCCATCGCCAGGAAGGGGACGAGGAACCAGGGCACGGCGCTCGTGATCGCGGCCGAGTAGGCGACCTTGCCGTAGGAGAGCTGGAGGAAGAGGAGCGGCGCGATGCCGAGCGTCACCGTGGCCGCCATGAGCACGGGGAAGAGCGAGAGCAGGCGCCGGACGGCGGGTCGGGACCAGCGGGTAGGCGAGCGGTCGCCGAGCACGACGAGGATGCCGCCGACGAGCGCGGACATGGCGATCAAGTGGAGGACGAACGTGAGCAGGTGGAGGGCCGTCAGGAGCCAGAACGGGCTCGGCACTGCGTGGAGGTCGGGGAGCGCCGCGAGGACGGGGAGGATCACTTCGCGCCGCCCTTCTTCGCCATCGCCTGGAGGTGCTTCACCAGCGCCTCCCTCTCCTCGTCCGTGCCCGAGAACGCCGGCATCTCCTCGTTCTCGAGGGTGAGCGCGTCGCGCACCTCGTCGCCCTCGAGGCCGACGAAGGTCGAGGTCTTGTCGCCGAACCCGCCCTCGACGTGGCAGCGCCCGCACCGGGCCTCGTAGACCACCGCGCCGAGGTCCCGTCCCTCCCGACGCGCCCGCTCGGCCAGGGGGGTCTTGTCGGCGCGCTCGGCGAGCCACCGGCCGAGGATCTCCCGTTCCGCCGCGTTGCCGGCGAAGGGGGGCATCTTCCCGCGCATCTTCGCGAGCCCTCCGAGGACTCCCGTGACGTAGGCCGCGTCCGTGCCGGCGAAGGCGGGGAGGACCGGATTGTAACCGTCGAGCGTGTGGCAGGCCCGGCACTGGTGGAGGAAGAGGTCGCGGCCGTCGTCGCCGGTGCGGACCTGCACGGAGGGGAGGAATCCGTCCTTCTCGTATGCGGCCACCCCGTCCACGGGGAGCCCGTTGCCGTAGAGGACGCCCACGATGGCGAAGGGCTTGCGCACGCTCTCGCGGAACCACTCGAACGCGCCGAACCAGACGAGCCCGAGGGCCAGGAACGCGAGCGCCGTGGCGCGCCGGGCCGTCCGCGGGAGGAGCAGGTGGAGGCCGAGCCCGATCGCGAGCGCGGCCGACACGACGTCGAACGTCTGGAGCGCGCGGGCGGGGATCGAGAGGCGCGTGCCGACCGCGTCCATCAGCTCCAGGGGGATCACGGCGCGATACCAGACGAACGAGAGGAGCGAGACGAGGAGCCCCAGGAGGCCCAGCTGCGCGTCGGCGCGGACCAGGCGGGCGCGGACGGCGGGGTCGGGGGTCCGGAGCGCGACGAGGCCTCCGAACAGGCCGGCCATCAGGAGGCAGATGGCCGTGCGCAGGACCAGCGACGGCGCGAACGTGGGGTTGAGGAACCCGTCCCAGAACGACCCCGTCGCGGTCCAGCGGCCCGGGGTCAGCATGAACGCCACGATCCCGTTGATCGCGACGAGCGACAGCCACGCGGCGACGAAGTAGATCCAGCCGATCGTCTCGTGGGCCTTGGGCGCGAGGCGATCCCAGCCGCGTGCGTAGAGGATCGCGGCGAGGATCTCGACGAGGAAGAACGTCCACTCGATCGCCCAGGCCCACACGAAGGTGCGGATGAGCGCGCCCGTGGCCGAAGGGTTGAGCAGCCCGATGATGAACCAGATGCCGACGCCGGTCAGCGCCCCGACGACGAGCGTGGTGGGAGCGAAGAACGCGGAGAGGCGCCGGACGTGGGCGAGCGCCGCGACGTCCCCGACCCGTCGCGCGCGCCGCTCGGCGACCACGAGGGCGAGGCCTCCCCCGATGGCGAAGTGCGCCACGAACACGTGGACGACGCCGAACAGGGCCATGAGGAGTCCGTACCCCACACCGACGTCCCAGACCGGGTACTCCATGCGTACCTCCCGCGGGGGCCCCGCGCGGGCTCACGGCCGGAAAGGGTACGTCGGGAGCCCGTGCAGGGCCACCACGGCGCCATGCTCGGCGGCGGCCCCGTCCCCGGCGCGTGCGAGGTCGTCAGCCGCGCCGCGGGCCCAGCACCTGCCGGTACATCGCGTACATGAGGCCCAGGCGGCGGCCGCCGCGGCCGGGGCCCAGCAGCGGGGGCGTCAGGCCCAGGCCCTCCGCGCAGCGCTCCATGGAGCCCGGGGAGGCGCGGAGCCAGTCGGCCATCGTGCGCCGCAGGTCGGCCGTCCGGTGCGTCGCCTCGATGCCGGCGGCGCGCAGGAAGCCCGTGGCGTACGCGCCCCAGGTTGCGATCGTGTCGCCCTCCCGAAGGAAGGCGCGGAAGCCCTCCCAGAGCGCTTCGCGGGTCGTCCCGGCCCGGAGGACGTCGGGGGGGAGCTCCGTGTGGCGCTCGCTCGACGGCGCGAGCGGATGCGTGGGGCGGGCGATGCACTCGTAGCGTTCGCTCCCGTCGCCGCGGACGGCGACCCAATGCACGAGCTCGTCCGGGTAGCGGTCCTTCGCGTCCACGGGCCACGCGTTGCACTCGGCGGCCACGATCACCACGCGCGCGGGGTCGGCGAGGTCGCGGGGCGGCGCCCACACGGGGCGCAGCTTGCGGGCCAGGCGGGAGCGGTCACGGGGCGTCCCCCCGTCGACCTCGAAGGCGAGCTGGGCGTCCACCATGGCCCGGAAGGGCACGAGCATCGCGCGGTAGGGCTCGGGGTCGCCCTCGAGGAGGCCGAGCGCGTTCGCGAGGGCCTCGATCGTGGAGAGGCACTCCGCGCGGGGCTCCCGTCGGATCCGGTACTCGCTCGGAGTCGCGGGCGAGATCCCGTAGCGGGGCAGGGCCGCGATGGCCGGGTTCAGCTTCACGAGCTTGCTCGCGGTCGACCACGTCCCGTCCACCACGAAGAGCGTGATCGGGCCCTTCGGGGGCGAGACGGCGAGGTCCTGCGCGTCGGGCCCGGGCCAGAGGAGGACCGGGCGGCGGTCCGGGTCGTTCAGCGCGGCCACGACCTTCGGGTGCCCCTCGACGCGGGTCCCGACGACGACGGTGGACCCGCGCAGGCAG
>JAYTCP010000633.1:0-4684 GCA_043736435.1 Planctomycetia bacterium
CCCCTCGCTGGCACTTTGGTCGCTGGCACGTTGGCCCCTCCTCGCCATCGCCCTCGGGGCGACGTGGGGCCTCGTGAGCCCGCGTTCCGCGCGGGCCGAGGAGCCGCCGGCCCCCATCCCGCAGCCCGCCGTCCCGGCGCCCTCCCCCGCGCCGGGTGGGACGGCGGCGCCCGCGGCCGTCGATCGGCTGACGCCGGAAGAGCTCGAGATCCTGCGGCGGCGCTTCCCCGACTGGGACCAGCGCGACGCCGCGGAGCGAGAGCGCGTCGCCGCCAACGTCATGAAGCTGCGGCAGCTCTCCCCCGAGGACCGCCGTCGCCTGCTCGAGCGCGCGAAGAAGCTCGAGGGGGCGGGGCCCGACGCCTGGCAGAAGCTCAGGGGCTGGCACGAGATGTCCCACGCGGAGCAGGAGCAGATGCGCGCGAAGCGCATCTTCTACCGCGGCATGGGCGCCCAGGTCGTGAGCGCGCTCCCGCCCGACGCCCGGCAACTCGTCACGCCCGGCGCGCTGCCGAGCTCGCTCTCCCTCCCCGAGCGGCTGCGGCTCGAGGTCGGGATCGCCACGCTGCTGCGCAAGAAGATCGTGTTGGCCTACGTCGCGAACCCGCCCCTCGACGCCGAGGCGTCCCCGGGCGCGCCGCCTGCCCAGGCGCAGCGCCTCGCGGCCGCGCGCGAAGCCGTGCGCAAGGCGGGCCCCGCCGCCACCGACGACGAGCGACGCAGGCTCGCCATCGTCCTCGTCGAGGACCGGTTCCTCGCGCTCCGTCGCCGCCTGCAGGGCGAGACGCTCGACGAGACGGGTCGCGGCGCGCGCTTCGGTGCGATGGCGAAGGACGCGTTCCCCGAGGCGTTCGCCGCCGTGGTGGACGAGGTGGCGCGTCTCGCCGCCAAGGGTCGCCACGGGCTCATCCCGCTCCTCGCGGACGGCGCCCAGGGGGAAGGGCCCGGTTCGCCCGCGCGGCGCGCGCTCGTCGAGCTCGTGATCCTGCTCGAGCGGGCGCGCCCCGTGTTCGCCACCGTCTCCGCCGACCTGGCCGCGAAGGCCCAGGCGTTCCAGGGAGAGCTGCTCCTCGCCCTGAGCTGGAAGCCCGAGGCCGTGCGCGCCCTCGCCGAGTCGAAGAACGAGACGGAGCGCTGGCTGAAGCTCGCCATGTTCAAGCGGGGGATCGGCGGCGGCCCTCGTCGCCCCGGCGGAGCGCCGCCGGATACCAAGCCGCACTAGGCGTCGATCTCGCATCCGGGGACGTGATCGGTCGATGCGCGACCGATGCCAAGCCGCGCTAGGCATCGCTCCGGCGTGGGATATCGCCAGCGATCGATTCGACGGGATCGACGCGCCGTGGGGATTCCGCGACGCGACACCGGCCTTTCGTCCCGCTTGTAGGCTTCCGCTTCGACTGACAGAGGGCGAACCCGGGCCGCGATCGGGACGGAATCGATGGGCGCCGATACGACTTGAGAAAAATCCTCCGGATCGAGTTGCCACGCGCGAAGACAGGGCTACAGTCCAGAGGTCGCGGCCGGAGGGTCGCGACGCTCTTTCGCAGATCGGCTTGGATGAACGGGCAAACCTTGCGGAAGCAAGGGACGCAAAGCTACAGGGCCCCAACCGGGTGTGAGTCCCCGGTGGGCAGCCAGCTGCCAAACCAAGTCCGTCGCGATGGTCCCTCCCAGGGCCCCTCCGACGGCTCCTTCATCGCGAGCCGTACGGATGGTGGTGGCCGCTCCCAAGCGTTGGGGGCGGGTGACGAACCTGGAATCGAACCCGGAGGGACCCGTGAAGAAGATCCGCGACTGCGATTACGCCGAGCTTTGGGCCTCGTACACCGAGAAGAAGAGCCCCGAGGTGAAGGCGAAGCTCACCGAGGCCTACTTCCCCCTCGTGCGCTACATCGCCGAGCGCCTCGCCTCGACGCTGCCCGCCAGCGTGGACGTGGACGACCTGACGAGCATGGGCACCTTCGGCCTCATCGAGGCCATCGACCGCTTCGACGTCAGCCGCGGCTTCCAGTTCAAGACGTACTGCACGTCGCGCATCCGCGGCGCCATCCTCGACAGCCTGCGCACGAACGACTGGGTCCCGCGCCTCGTCCGCCTGCGCGTGAACCTCGTCGACAAGACGCTGCGCCGCCTCCACTCCGACCTCGGCCGCGAGCCGACCGCGATCGAGATGTCCGACATGCTCGGGATGTCGCTCGAGGCGTACCGCCAGCTCCGCGAGGAGGCGAGCCCGATCTCCATGCTCTCGCTGACCGACGAGTCGTCCGACGACACCGACGGCGGCAGCCGGATGATCGACCTGGTCCGGGACGAGAAGGGCCTCGACCCGCGCCGCGAGCAGCAGCGCAAGGACGTCCAGGACCTCCTCTTCAAGCACCTCTCCGAGAAGGAGCGGACGATCGTCTCGATGTACTACTACGAAGGGCTCTCCATGCGCGAGATCGCCACGATGCTCAGGCTCACCGAGTCGCGCATCTGCCAGATCCACGCGAAGGTCATCAAGCGCCTGAAGGAGCTCCACGAGTCGAAGAAGGCGGACCTGTTCGCCTAGCGATGCCCGTGGTCGCACGTCGCGCGCGCGGGCGCGCGGCCCCCGTGGGGGGGGAGGGCGGTGGCTTCGGTCACCGCCCTCGTTTCGTAACGGGCCTCGAGACGAAGCGGGCCCGGCCGATCGTGTCGGCCGGGCCCGCGAGAAGAGGGGGAGGGGGACCAGCGAGAAAGGCCCGCCGGTCCCTTGCCCGCGGGGATCAGGCCGTCGGGGGCGGAGCGGCCGGGGGCGTCGTCGAGGGCGGCGTACCGGCGGCCGGCGCGGCAGGGGCCGCGGGACCGCCCGGAGCGGGGGCGTTCTTCGCGAGCGCCTCGAAGTCCTCTTCCTCGTCCTCGAGGTAGATCTCGTCCTCCTCGGTGCCGTCCACGTCCGCGCGCAGGTCGGCGTACGTGCTCGTGGCGGCCCCGAAGAACCACCAGATCGCCGTGGCGTAGACGCCGTACTGGATCAGGTTGAGCAGGATCCAGAGCACCAGGGCGAAGCCCTTGTGGCCGAACGGCGCCTCGAGGAAGGCGTGGATCGACATGGAGAAGGGGCGGGCGGCGAGCGCCGTGTCCTTCGTGTTCAGCTCGTCGTAGAGGTTCTTCGTGTCGTTGTCGAGCTTGCCGTACGCCTCGGAGCCGCGCTCCGGGGTGTCGACGAGGATCGAGGCCGTCGGGTTCAGGACGCCGGCGTCCACCGACTTCGACAGCACGGTCACGAAGTGCTGGCCCACGAGCACGATGATCGAGGTGAAGAGGAGGATGAGGAAGTAGTTCCAGAAGAACTGGAGGGGGCGCGCGAAGATGTAGGAGAAGGCGCGGGAGATGGCGTCCAGCGGCCCGTTGCGCTCCCAGGCGGCGGCCGCGCCCACGAGGGGCAGGCCGACCACGCCGCCGATCCCGATCAGGAGGATCAGGAGCGTCGAGATCGCGGCGAGGGGCAGCAGGATCCACGACAGGATCCAGCTCAGGTACGGCAGCGAGAGGACGAGGCCCGCCAGGGCGTTGCAGCCGTAGAAGATGCCGATCGCGACCGCCACGATGAGCGGGCAGCACAGGATCGTCACGAAGTTCTTGATCGAGAACTTCACCCCCTCCACGAGGGAGAGGCCCTCGTCGCGCGCGATGCGCAGGGAGGTGATGCGGTGGATCGCCTGGGCGAAGAAGCCCCACACGGCGAGGACCCACACGCCGCCGACCAGGTCGTGCCAGAAGCCGCCGACCTCGGGGTTCATGGGGGCGCCGGTCCCGCAGAACACGCCGTAGATCAGGGCCGCCAGCTCGTTTCCGACGTAGGGGATGCCGTTCAACAGGCGCATGGCCTCCTGGAAGAACGAGAGCACGACGTCGGTGCCCGTGATCTTCTCGAGCAGGTACGCACCCCCGCGGAAGATGCCGAGCCCCACGAGGGCGAGGAACAACGCCCTGAGGTCGAGCGGCACGCGCGGCGCACGGAAGTACGTGCGGGGCAGCAGGCCCGTGTCGGCAGTCGGGTTGTCGGCCATGGTTCCCTCCGGCAGGAGGTCGGGACGCGACCTGCCCTGCCCTTCGTCGTGCGATCGTTCAGGTGGAGCGCGGTCGGCCGGGACGGGGAAGGACCCCGACCAAAGCGGCGACGGTGACACCCCAACCGAGAGGCGGGCGAGTATAGCCGTGGGTCGGTCCCTGGCAAACCGGGGCGTGCTTCCCCATGTCCTGATCCGGCGAGGGGTTCCGGCGACGGAATGCGCCGGTGGCGGAATGGGGCGGAATGGGCGAGGGGGGCCCCGCACCCGATGTAGGGGGAGGGGGCCTCTCTGGGGCCCGCCGTCCCCTTCGCGGGGTCGCCGTCGCGATCCCCTCGGGTTCGGCACGCGGTTCGACAGGGAGACCCCGTCGACAGTCCGGAGGGCGATCTCGATGGCCACGGTCCCGTTCCCGCGCAGCCGCCTCGTCCACGCCCGAGGGGGCACCCTCCCCGTCCTCTTGGCCGCGCTCCTGAGCCCGGTCTTCCTCACGGTCGGGTCGCCCTGGGTCGCGAGGTCCGTTGCGGCCGACGAGCCGCCGGCTCCCGCGCCGGCCCCCTTGGGGCCCGTGGCCCCGGCACCCCCCACCGTCCCCCCCGTCGCTCCTCCGGGCAGTGCCCCGCCCGCCGCTCCCCCCGCGCCGCGCATCT
>JAYTCP010000634.1:0-10584 GCA_043736435.1 Planctomycetia bacterium
ATCGCCCCCGTCGCGTCCGCCGTCTCCCAGATCCCGTCGGTGCCGAGGACGATCACGTCACCGGCCGCGATCCCGGTGACCGTGGCCTCCGGGAAGGAGATCCCCGCGACGACGCCGAGGGGCGGCCCCCCCGCCGCGAGCTCCTCGACGGCGCCGGTGGCCGCGCGGACCACGAAGCATCCCCCCTGGCCGGCGTTCGAGTAGCGCAGGGTGCCGGCCTTGCGGTCGAGGACGCCGTAGAAGAGCGTCATGAACTTCCCCGCCGTCGCGTCCCGCGCGAGATGCCGGTTGACGAGCTCGAGCAGCGCGCCCGGCGACTCCGCGCGGTCGGACTGGGTGCGGAGCGCGGCGCGCGCGCTCGACATCATGAGCGCCGCCGCGATCCCGTGCCCCGTCACGTCCCCCACCGTGAGCGCGGTGAGCCCGGCCCCCACGGGCCAGGACGGCGGGTAGTCGTAGTAGTCGCCGCCGGTCTCGTCGCAGTAGTCGCTGAAGCCGGAGAGCTCGATCCCCTCCACGCGCGGCGGCCGGGTCGGGAGCAGGCTCTGCTGGATCTCCATGGCGACCTGGAGCGCGGACTTGAGCCGCTGCCGCTCCGCGAGACCCGCGGTCATCGCGTTGAACCCGGCGGCGAGCGCCTCGAACTCGTCGCCGCTCGCCCACGTCACGCGGGTCTCGTACTCCCCTGCGGCCACGCGCTCCATGGCGCCGGCGAGCATCCGCACGGGCCGGTCGATGCGGGCCGCGAACCACATCCCCAGCACCCCGGCGAGGACGACGCAGCCCAAGGCTCCCATCGCGAGCAGCCCGAGCAGACGACCCCGCATCGCTTCCACGGTCGAGCCGTCCACGTCCAGCCCGAGGAAGCCGACGGCGCGGCCGCTCCGGTCCCGGATGGGCGCGTACCCCGAGAGCGACGGGCCGAACTCGTCGGTCGCGATGTCGTCGTCGACGCTCGGCCTCACGAGGCCGTGCACCATCCCGGGGAAGCGCCCGTAGTCGTAGGGGCGCCCGATCTCCGCGTCCTTCCCGGTGAGCGCGAGGACGCCCTGGCCGGGTCCCTTCCCGCGGAGGGTGTCCACCGTGTAGACCTCCTCGAACTTCGGGTTGCTGCGCACGAGCCGCTCCGCGAGGCGGCGGAGCGCGAGGTAGCCGGGGTCGGTGAGAATGTCGGGCGAGAGACGGGGCCCGAGCGCCGCATGGACGTCGCCGTCGATCTCGGGCGCGGCCGCCGCCACCGTCGTCCGCAACAGGGTCTGGAGCGCCTCGAGCTGCGCGGCGCGCGCCGCCCGCCATGCGAAGTGGAGCAGGACGGCCGAGACGAGGAGCGTGACGCAGAGGAACGCGAGGAAGAGCTTCGTGCGGAAGGAGGTGCGGAGGCGCAACGCGGGGCTCCGGGGCGGGGAGGTCCGGGAAGTATGCCCGAGCCGCCGCCCGGGCGCGCGCGCGTCGGGCAGGAAGGGCCGGAGGATCCACGGGGGCGGCGGGGGCGCGGGGCGCTCCTCCCCGCGGGCACGTCCCGCCGGCTGCCCATGCCGGCGCGGGCGACCCGTTCCTTCCCTTCCGGCGCGTCGTGGGCGACCCTGCTGCCCGTGACGGCGCCGATCCCCCCTGCCCCCGCCGCCCCCGCGAGCCCGTCCACGCGCCCCTTGCCGGTCGTCCTTCCCGATCCGTCGGGTCGCGCGCGCTATCCGATGCTCGACGCGTGGCGCGGCATCGCCTGCCTGATGGTGCTCGGCTACCACGCGGCCGCGCTCACGCTGAACCCCGACCAGACGGGGATCGGCTTCGAGCCGCTGCGCAAGTTCGAGCAGTGGGGATTCCTCGGCGTGCAGGTCTTCTTCGTGGTGTCGGGCTACTGCATCGCGGCGGCCGCCCTCGCGACCCGCGGCGACCGGCCCGTAGGCACGTTCCTCAAGCGCCGCCTCCACCGGGTCTTCCCGCCGTACTGGGGGATGCTGGCGGTCCTGTGCCTGTTCGGTCTCGTGGGCATCCTCCTGCGGCGGGGGGGCGTCGCGAACCCGATCTTCAACCCCTTCATCGTCCACGACGGCCCCTCCTGGATGCAGGGCGAGGCCCTCGGCGTGCACTGGGTGACCAACGTCACGCTCACCGAGACCACGTGGATGACCTTCGGGGGGCATCCCGTGTACGCGAACAGCGTGAGCTGGTCCCTGTGCTACGAGATCCAGTTCTACGCGCTCGCGGCGTTCGTGCTGGTCGCCCGGACGCCTCGGGCCAGGGTCCTCGGCCTCGTGGCGATGTCCCTCGCGACGATCGCGGTCCGCGCGTTCCCCTCGCTCTATCCCCGGGGATTCCTGTTCGACCGGTGGTTCGACTTCGCCTGCGGCATCTGGCTGTTCCAACGGCTCATGGGACCGGGCGGGTGGAAGGGGATCGCCGTGGACGCGGCGATCCTCGGAGCCCTCGTCCTCCACTACCTCGCGCACGTCTACAGCGCGAACGGAGAGAGCCTCAGCCAAGAGGCCAAGACGCCGTTCTTCTGCGCGGGCGTGGCGCTCGTCCTCTTCCTCCTGCGCCGGTCCGGCCTCGACGGTCGGCTCGAGCCGCTCGTGCCCGTGCGCGCGCTGTCGTGGGTGGGCACGCGCTCGTACTCGATCTACCTGATCCACTACCCGATCGTGATGACGCTCGCGGTGTGGGGGCCGATGAAGCGCCTCGAGTCGGGGTACGGCCTCTACGCCGTGGTCTTCCTCATCGTCACCCTGTCGCTCCTCGCCGCCGAGGCCTTCCACCGCGGGGTGGAGCGGCGCTTCCTCAATGCGCCGCGGCCGGCGGCGTGACGGGCACGACCGCTAACAAGAAGTCTCAGAGACTTCTGGTTAGAGGTTGCGGACCGCAACGAGTCCGTCACGGACGAAGACCTTCACCATCTTCTTGCGCCAGGCGTTCTCGAAGTCGGTGTTGTCCAGCGGCTTCGCGGGCTTGAAGGCGAGGTCGGCGGCGGCGCGGACCACGTCGTCGCCGAGGCGCTTGCCGACCAGGAAGGCCTCGGCGGCGCTCGCCCGCACCGGGCGGGACTCGACGGCCCCGAGCACGATCCGCGCGTCGCGCACCACGTCCCCGTCGAAGGCCACGGCGGTCGCGACCCCGAGGACGGGGAAGTCGAACGCCCCGCGGCGCCGGAGCTTGCCGTAGTGCGAGCGGACGCCCGCCGGCGCGGGCACGAGGAGGTCGGTCAGGATCTCGTCGGGCGCCTTCTGTAGGTATTGGATGCCGTCGGGCCCGTAGACGGCCTCGAGTGGGATCTCGCGCACGCCCCGGGGGCTCGCGAGCCGCGCGCGCGCGCCCAGCGCGATCAGGATCGGCGCGCTGTCGCTCGACTGGACGGCCCAGCAGCGGTCGCTGCCCGGCGCCACCCAGCAGGTCTCGCCGTCGCACTTCATGCAGAAGTCGATGGCCCGCCGCCATTCGTAGTTCTGGTTGTAGTAGTTACAGCGCGTGTCGAGCAGCACGTTCCCGCCGATCGTGCCCATGTTGCGCAGGAGCGGCGTCGAGATGGACCGGATGGCGGTCGAGAGGGCCGGGAACGTCGCGACGAGGCGCGGGTCGCGCTCGAGGGACGAGAGGGTGGCCGCCGGCCCGAGGCGCAGGCCCCCGTCGGGCGTCGGGGTGACGCCGCGCAGCTCGGCCACGCGTCGCAGGGCCACCAGCGTCTTCGGCATCTGGTGCCGCCGCTTCATGTTCGGGTAGAGGTCGGTGCCGCCGGCGACCACGGAGGCGCCGGGGCCCTCGCTCGAGAGCATCAGCGTGGCCTCGGCCACCGAGGTCGGGGCCAGGTAGCGAAACGTCGGCAGGCGCATCATGACCGGACCCCTCCCGCGGCGGTCTCGTGCTCGACCGCGCGTCCGGTGCCGCCCTCGAACGGCGTCGGGACGCGCGTCACCTCCGGCATCGGGATCGTCGGGAACGACGTGGGCCCGTACCGCTTGTCCTTCGCCGCGAGCGCGCGCAGCACCTTCTCCGGCGTCACCGGGATCTCGTCCACGCGCACGCCGAGGGCGTCGAAGACCGCGTTGGCGACCGCCGGCATCATCGGCAGGAGCGGGCCCTGGCCCACCTCCTTCGCGCCGAAGGGCCCGTTCGGGTCGGGATCCTCCACGAGGTAGGTCTCGATGTCGGGCATCTCCATCGTGGTCGGGCTCTTGTACTCGAGCATGGACGGGAACTTGTGGACCCCGAACCGGTTGCCCCGGTAGGCCATCTCCTCCATGAGGGCCTCGCCGAGGCCCATGTAGACCCCACCCTCGACCTGGCCGATGGCCATGGCCCGGTGGATCACCTGCCCGATGTCGTGGGCGACCCAGACCTTCTTCACCGCCACGATGCCCGTGTCCTCGCTCGCCTCCACCTCGACGACGGCGGCGCTGTAGGAGTAGGCGGGGGACGGGCCGACGCCCGCGCCGCGGTAGCGGCCGGACGAGGGCGGCGGGGTGTAGGAGCCCACGGTGCCGAGCGTGCCCCACTTCGCCTCGCCGAGGATCGCGGCGTCACCGAACGTCATGGAGGTCTTGGGGTTCACGGGGTCCGAGACGTCGAAGACGCGGTTCGCCGCGAACTCGAGGCGGTCGACCGGCACCCCCACCTTCTCGGCGACGGCCTTCGCGATGAGGTCGCGCGCGCGCGTCGCGGCCTGGATCGCCGCGTTGCCCATCATCAGCGTGACGCGGCTGCTGTAGGAGCCGAGGTCCACGGGCGTCAGGTCGGTGTCGGCCACGCAGACGCGGATGTCTAGGAGCTCGATCCCGAGCACCTCCGCCACGCACGCCGCGAGCACCGTGTCCGAGCCCTGGCCGATCTCGGTCGCGCCGCAGAACACGGCGACGCCGCCGCCGCGGTCGATCTTGAGCTGCACGCCCGAGTGCGGGAGCGCGTTCCAGTAGATGGGCAGGCCGGCGCCCGAGATGTAGGACGAGCACGCGAGGCCGACCCCGCGACCCCGGGGGAGCTTCCCGTGCTTCTCCCGCCAGCCCGAGCCGTCGACCACCTTGCGGATGCACTCCCCGAGGCCCATGGATCCGACACGGAGGAAGTTCGCGGTGAGGCTGTTCGGCGGATGGAGCATGGACAGGCGCAGGTCCGCCGGGTCGATGCCGAGCTTCACGGCGATCTTGTCGAGCTGGACCTCCTGGCCGAACCGCGGCTGGGGGGTCCCGTGGCCGCGCTTGGGCCCGCAGGGCGGCTTGTTCGTGAAGCAGCGCGTGCCCTCGAACCGGTACGTCGGGATCTTGTACGTCACGGTCTGGAGCGCGCCCGTGTAGTAGGTCGAGGCCACGCCGTAGGAGCCGTACGCGCCGCCGTCGAGCAGCGTCTTGCAGTGCATGGCGGTGATGGCGCCGTCCTTCTTGACGCCCGTCTTGAAGTGCATGAGGGTCGGGTGGCGGCCGCGGTGCGCGTAGAAGACCTCCTCGCGGGTGAGGCAGATCTTCACGGGCCGGTTCGTCAGCATGGCGAGCTTCGCCACGACGATCTCGTGGTTGAAGGGGTCGCTCTTGCCGCCGAAGCCGCCGCCGTTCGGGCAGGCGACGATGCGCACGCGGGACGGGGGGAGGCCGAGCACCTTCGAGGCCGCGCGATGCAGGTAGTGCGGCGTCTGGGTGCTCGACCAGATCGTCACCTTGCCGTCGGGGTCCATCCACGCGAGCGTCGCGTGCTGCTCCATGGGCAGGTGGGTGTTCCCCTCGAAGAAGAACGTGTCCTCGAAGACGTGGTCGGCCGCGGCGAAGCCCTTCGCGAGGTCGCCGAACTCCATCGCGACCTTCTTGTGGACGTTCCCCTCGTCGCCGTAGTCGTGGATGCGCGGCTCCGGGGTGCGGAGCGCCTCCTCCGGCGAGAAGATGGGCTTGAGCGGCTCGTAGACGACCCTCACCTTCATCGCAGCCTCGAAGGCCGCGTCCTCCGTGAGCGCCGCCACGGCCGCCACGGGATCGCCGACGAACCGCACCCGGTCCAGGCAGAGGGCGTGCTCGTCCTGGCTCACCGGGAGGATGCCGAACGGGATCGGCATGGCCGCGCCGGTCAGCACGGCGATCACGCCGGGCACCTTCTCGGCCTCGCTCGTGTCGACCGCGAGGATGCGGGCGTGCGCCACGTGGCTGCGGTGGAGCTTCGCGAACAGCATCCGCGGCATCGTCAGGTCGTCGGCGAACTTCGTCGCGCCGGTCACCTTCGCCATGCCGTCCACCTTGCGGGGGGAGCGGCCGATCTGCCGGAACGGCTTCCTAGCGGCCATGGCGGGCCTCCTTCGCGCCACGGAGGGGCGCGACGGGGGCGGGAACCGGGACCGCGGGGGGCGCCGTCTCGGCCTCGTTGCCCGGAACCGGCGGCACGGGCTCGCCGCGCAGGCGGCAGGCCGCGCGCTCGACGGCCTCGAAGATCTTGAGGTACCCCGTGCAGCGACAGAGGTTGCCCGACAGCGCCTCGCGGATCCGCTCGCGCGACGGGCTCGGCTCGTCGTCGAGGAGCGCCTTGCCGGCGCACAGGAAGCCCGGGGTGCAGTAGCCGCACTGGGCGGCGTTCATGTCGGCGAACTCGGTCTGGAGCGGGTGCGGGCCCGCCGCCGTCGAGAGCCCCTCGACGGTCACGATCTCGACGCCGTCGCACTCGAGGCCGAGCATCAGGCACGAGAGGACCGGCTCGCCGTCCACGATCACCGTGCACGTGCCGCACTCGCCCAGCTCGCACCCGTGCTTCGTGCCCGTGAGGCCCATGTCCTCGCGGAGCACCTCGAGCAGGGTCTTGTGGGGCGCGAACGCCACCTCCTGCTCCTCGCCGTTCACGTGGAGCGTGAGCGTCACCTTCTTCGGGCGCTTCGCGCCCCTGCCGCGGGGCTCGCCCGCCGCGTCCCGCTGTCCGCCGGTGCCCGTCATGCCTCGAGCCCTCCCACCAGGATGTCCGCGTACGCGTCCGCGATCTCGCGCGGCCGGCGGAGCCCCTCGGGCCTCCACCAGACCACGGTGCCGTTCGCCGCCCCGAGCAGCGCCAGGGTGGCGAGCTTCCCGTCCACCGCCCGCACCGAGCCCTCCGCCGACCCCGCCGCCACCACCGCGCGCCACAGCCGCTCGTAGGCGTCGCGCCGCGCCGCGATGGCCGCCCGCCGCGGTCCGGGCAGCGCCCGGAACTCGAGGTGCGCCGCGCTACCGCCCGTCTCCTCGAGCAGGCAGAGCACGTGCGCCCGCACGAGCGCGCGGAGCTTCCCGGGCGCCGTGCCCGGCCCGGCGACGATCGCCTTCGCGCCCGCGAGCAGCCGGTCGAGCGCGAGGGTCTGGCAGGCGTGCAGCAGGTCGTCCTTGCTGCGGAAGTAGTAGTAGAGGCTCCCCGGCGTCATGCCCATCGCGCCGGCGATGTCGCGCATGGACGCCCCGTGGAAGCCCTTCTCGCGGAACGCTTCCGCGGCGCGGCGGAGGATCTCCTCGCGCACCGCCTCGCGGCGTCCGGGCTTCGCACGGCTCGGAAACATTTGAACCACGGTTCAAATCCTAGGGGGGAACCCGGCCGGGGTCGAGGGATGTAGGGGGGGCGGCGGGGGCCGAAGGCCCGAGGCGGGGGGCGGCGGCGGCGAAGCGGCGCGTACCATGGGGATCCCCGTTCCCGAGATTGGAGCCGTCATGGCCGGCCGCGGTCGCGGTGTCGCGTTCGCCCTCGTAGCCCTGGCCGGGATCGGAGCGTTCCTCGCCGCCCGGGCGGGAGTGTTCGGCGGGCAGACCCCCATCCCGGTCCCCGACGGCCCCGTCGTCGGATCCGCGGCACCGATCGAGCCCCGGAGCCCCCAAGATTCCTCACCGACGTCTGCCCCCCAGCCCTCGGGGATGGCGCCCTCGAACGCCCGAACCGACACGGGCGGCCCGCCGTCCCCGGTGCCCACGGTCGCGCTCGGGGGCCGCATCACGATCCGCGGCCTCGATGCGCAGGCGCTCGCGGACGCGAGGGTGTACGTGGTCGGCACCGCACCGAACGGTCGGTCTCGGGTCGCGGCGACGGTCCCGGCCGCCGGAGAATCCTTCGACCTCGCCGCCGTCACGAAGGGGCGGGTGGGAGGGCTCACGGGCCTGCGGGTGGCCGTCGTCGCGCCGGGTCGGCCGACGGGTTGGTCCGCCGTGGTCGAGGGGGGCGGCACGGGCGCGTCGCTCGACGTCGAGATGCCCGAGGGGGTGCTCCTCGAGGGAGGCGTCGTCGGCCCGAGGGAGGAGCCCGTCGGCGGACTGCCGCTCGTCGTGACGTCGGCGTGGGGCCGCACGTTCGCGGTGTTCGGCGAGGACCTGACCTTCGAGGGATCCGTGGGTCGGGGCACCGCGACGAGGCCGCTCTTCCTCACGAGAACGGTGACCGACGCTGCGGGACGGTTCGCGCTCCGTGTGCCACCGGGAGTTGCCGTGGCGGTCCTCGCCGACCACGAGGCGTGGCACCTGCAGGTCCCCGGGGCCGGACATGCGATCGGGCCGCAGGGCCAGAACGGGCTCGTCGTGCGGGCGTGGCCCGCATTCACCGTGCATGCGGAGATCGTGTCGGCGAGCGGAGGCACGGCGATCGTGGAGCCGCTCTTCGGCCTCGACCGCGGCCGTGACGGGCTCAACTTCAGCGAGACGTTCCCGACGTCGGAGGTGCGCGTCACCTCCCCCCGCCAGGTCGCGGGCGACCGCAAGGTGTCGGGCACGCTGCGGGCGGCGGCGCGCGGGTTCGACCCGAGGTCGGAGCGGTTCCTGCTCGAGGGTGGACAGGCCGCCGTGAGGGTCCGGATGAGCCTCGAGCCGCGGCGCGCGGAGCAGGACGCGGCGAAGATCCGCATCGAGGTGGCAGACGCGTCGGGGCGACCGGTGGTGCCCGAGGGCGGACAGCGACCGTTCCTGCGGATCCGGATGCTCGAGGAGGGCTCCGCCCCCGCGTGGGTGTCGGACGCGGCGCTGAATCGGATCGACGACACGACTCTCGAGGGAGAGGTCCCCGAGGGCGAGTGGAACGTGCAGCTCGTGCTGCCGCAGCACTTCGTGTGGATCTACGCGACCGACGCGACTCTCACGTTCGCGGCGGGCCGCGAGACCCGCTGGCGCGCCGTGCTGCCCGACGGCGGGCCGCTGGCGATCCGGTGGGGCGCGACGCAGGTTCCGGCGCCGCCCGCCACGGTGAGCGTCGGGATCTGCCCCGCGGCCAAGATCGACGAGGCTGCTGCGTGGGTGTGGGAGTCGCACCCGAGCCCGGTCCCCGAAGCGGTCTTCGCACGCTGGCCCGAGGGCGAGTGGATCGTCGTCGTCGGCGCCCACGGCGCGAAGGAGCCGCGCCGCACCGTCACCGTGAAGCACGGCGCGCCCGCAGTCGCCGACTTCACGAAGTGAGTCCCGCCCCCGCGGGTGGCTACCCGCCGTCGGTCTTGGGCTGGGGCGGCGCGTTCGAGAGGACGAACGTCTTGACGAACGTGTCGAACACGGCGCGTGCGGCCACCTCCTGCGTCACGTCCGCGGCCACGCGCAGGCGGAACGCCTCCGTGTCGCGCTTGACGACCGCGACGAAGAACGCCTGGTCGCGGCCCCCCATGCGCCCCTTCGCCGTCACGAGCACGCCGGGGCGGCCCGCGACCTCGAAGGCCGCCGAGGTCGCCTCGCCTCCCACCTCGCCGCCGGTGTAATGGTCCACGAGCGTCTTCGCCTCCCCGTCGAGGTCCACCTCGGAGGGATAGCGGTAGACGCCGATCACCGGGGCCGCGGCGCCGGACGAGAACTCGACGAGGTGCAGCGTGCGGTCCGGCAGGCGGACGCCGTAGCCCGAGGGATAGCGGCAGGAGAAGCCGGCGGTGTCGTCGCGGTACGTCCCCTCGCCCTTCGGCGAGAGCGCCGCCCCCGCCACCTTCACCGCGACCCCGTCGAGCATCTTGAGGATCTGGGGCTGGATGCGCGAGTAGAGCGTCGCGCGCACCTGCGTGTGGACGAGGAACTCATTCTCGCCGCCCAGGAAGTAGGCGTCCTGCACACGCCACGTGACGGTGGGCGCCGCGGCGGGGCCTCCGCCCGAGCCGCCCGCGGTCGGCGGCGCGCCCTCGAGGCGCTGCTGGGTCCCGTCCACGAGGAGGCCCGGGAGCCGCCGGCGGCCGTTCGGCGGCAGGTCCGTGATGCTCATCACGGAGAACGTCTTGTCTTCGGCGTACTGCGCGCTCACCTCGGCGCGCAGCTTCGGCAGGCTCACGGCGGCGGCGCGGCGCGCGGAGACGACGGTCGTGCCGCCATTGGTCGGGTCGTCGAAGCGCGCGATCACCTGCCAAGCCGGCGGCGCGCCCTTGAACGTGCCGAGCCTCCAGCCGGAGATCCCTTCCAGGGTGAGTCCGAGCTCGGGGCTCGCGTAGGACGCGCCGGGCGGCAGCTGCGGGACCGGCGCCGCGGGCGCGGGCGGATCCTCGGGCGCCGCCGTGACGACGGGCGCGGAACCGAGGACGGCAGCGGCCGCGAGGATCCACTTCAGTCGAACGGCTCGGACCATCGCGCGTTGCTCCCGGGAGGAGTCGCGCATTCTCGGGGAGCGCCGCCCGGCGGGGAACCACGGGCGGCGGGCGACGCATCCCGCGGGCCCGCGCGACGG
>JAYTCP010000635.1:0-3669 GCA_043736435.1 Planctomycetia bacterium
CCCTCCAGCACGGCCTGCTCTACGCGGTGATCGCCGTGGTGCTGCTGCTCTCGTACGGCGTGCTGCGGCTCGCCGCCCGTCACGCCTATCGCGTGAAGCCCATCGCCATGCGCGTGGCGACGCGGCTCATGGGCCTCGTGCTGGCCGCGATCGCGGTGCAGTTCTTCCTCGACGGCGTGAAGGCGAGCGGCGTGCTGAAGGGGTAGGCGGCTGTCGACCTCACTTCGGCGTGGTCTTCAGCGAGGGATGCCGGAGCTCGTGGACCCGGCCGGGCTCGAGGCCACGGAGCCTCTGGACCGCGCCATCCGGCCACCGGACCTCCACCCCGTCCACCGTCGTGGCCCCGCCGAGGGCGAAGTGCAGGGTACGGGAGGACTGGGCCAGGTAGCCCCCCGCGGCGTCCACCTGGCGCACCTGGGTGCGGACGCCCGCCTTCATGCGGACGACCGCGCCGATCGCGTCGCGGTTGAGCCCGCTCCCGATCAGTCGGAACCCGACCCAGGGGCGCGCCGGCGAGCGGTTGAGGAACAGCAGGGCGCGGTCGTTGAAGAGGCTGACCACGAGATCGGGACGGCCGTCCCCGTCGAAGTCGCCCGTGGCGGCGGAGCGCGCGCTGCGCGCCGCGGGCCTCCCGCCGATCGGCTCGGGCTGCACGTTCCCGCCGGGCAGCGGATCGAGCCCCGCCGTGGCGGCCGTGTCGACGAACGTGCCGTTGCCCCGGTTCATCAGGAGCGGGGAGCGCCCGTAGCGGAAGGGATACCCCATGCCCGAAGGGACGAAGGCGTCCTCGAAGCCGTTCCCGTCGAAGTCCGCGACCGCCATGCCCCAGGGCCACAGCGTCTCGACGCCGGCCTGGGCGCTGGACTCCGTGAACGTGCCGGAGTCGCTCGCAAGGTAGAGCGCGTTGCCGAACACGACCCCGTCGAGCTCGAACCGGAGCCTGGCCGCGGGGCCCAGCTGGGGCGACTTGCCCGAGGGGCCGTGCATCGTCTCGTACTTCACGGTCTCCGGCGCCGACGTCGGATCGTAGGCGGCGGTCATCCACATGTCGGAGTGCATGTCGACCACGAAGAGGTCGAGCCGTCCGTCGCCCGAGTAGTCGAAGGCCTTGGCGCCCACGGCGCCCCACGGCGTCCTCCGGAGGCGCTCGGCGGTGACGTCGGAGAACCGCCCCTTCCCGTCGTTCGCGTACAGGGTGCTCCGCCCGAACATGTTGCACACGAAGACGTCGGGATCGCCGTCCTCGTCCGCGTCGAAGACGGCCACGTCGCCGTTCCAGCCGGTGCCCGCGAGGCCGGACTCGGTCGTCGCGTCCTCGAAGGTGCCGTCACCCCGGTTCCGGTAGAACCGGTTGTGCTCCGGCGGGCTCTCCACGAGCTCCATGAGCGTGGTCCCGCCCTGCCAGTACCGTCCCGCCGGCTCGTAGGTCTGATTCGTCCACGCGGCCGTGTTCGTCACGAGGAGGTCGAGGTCGCCGTCGCGGTCCGCGTCGAAGAACGCGGGCTGTCCCGAGTGCGCGACGAGCTCGAGCCTCGCCGCCACCGTGACGTCCTCGAAGCCGCCGTCGCCCCGATTGCGGAACAGCACGTTCCCGCCGCGCGTCGTGGTGACGAACAGGTCCTGGTCCCCGTCGCCGTCGATGTCGGCGAACGCGGCGGCGACGCTGATGCGATCGCCCAGCGCGACGCCCGCGCGCTCGGTCACGTCCGTGAAGCGCCCGGCGCCGTCGTTGAGGTAGAGCGCGTTGGGGCCCAGCTGGTTGCAGAAGTAGACGTCGTCGTCGCGGTCGCCGTCCACGTCGGCGACGGCGACGCCGCAGCCGTGGTCGTAGAAGTTGACCTTGAAGTTCTCCCCCTGTTCGCCGGGGAGGAACGCCATCCGGAACCGGAGGCCCGCGGCCTCCGCATGCTCCTCGAAACGGACCCCTCGCAGCACCGCATCGGGGATCCGCGTGCGCGCCGTCGGCTCGGGGTCGCCGCAGGCCGAGAGGCAGAGGAGCATCGGGAGCGGGAGCCGCCGGCAGAGGCCCCCGATGCCGCCGCGCAGGCGGCAGGGGCCGTGGGCGGCCGGGGACCGGATCGGGCGGGAGGTGCCCGGAGAGTCGAGGGGGTGTCGCATGGAGCTCCTGGGGATCGCACCGGGCGCGCTCTAGGAGCGGCGCATGGCCGCGACGCGCGCCGAGGGAGGCCGGAGTGTAGCGCCCCCATGGGCCGGACTCCGGGGAGGGGCCCCAGCCTTTCGTCCCTGGGGCCGTGCAGGCGCGCTCCCGACGTCCGCCGCGTTGCCCCGCATCCCCTCCCCTCGTTATCCTCGCCGGATGCGCTCCACCTTCCGTCGTGCGGCCCGAGCCGCGCTGTTCGCCTGCTCCGTGGCCGCCGTTTGCCTCGCCGCCCCCAGGGGGGCCCTGGCGGGGCCGCCCCTCGACGCCACCACCCGAGACTACGACCAGCTCCACCTGATCGTTCGGGTGACGCCCGACATCCCGGGGGGGACCGTGGACGGCGAGGTGACGGTGCGATTCGCGCCGCGGGGCGGCCCCTTGTCCGTCCTGCGCCTGCACTCGCTCGAGACGACGGTGCTGGCGGCGACGGACGTCGTGGGCCGGCCGCTCGCGTTCGCGCTGGCCGACGGGATCCTGTCGGTCACGCTCGCCGAGCCGGTGCCCGTGGGGGCCGAGACGGCCGTCACCGTCCGCTACACGAGCAAGCCGACGGCCGGCCTCTTCTTCCACGCGCCCACGAAGGCGAGCCCGAGCACGCCGCTCGAGATGTACAGCCAGGGCGAGGGCCGCGAGAACCGGCGCTGGTTCCCCTGCTACGACGAGTCCGACGACCGCACGACCTGCGAGGTGTTCGTGACCGTGCCGCCCGGCCTCCGCTCGGTCGGGAACGGCGTCCTCGTCGAGAGCAAGCCCCTCGACGGAGGACGGCGGGTCGAGCATTGGAGGCTCGACCGCCGCATCCCGAGCTACCTGATCTCGCTCGTCGTGGGGACGTTCGAGACGGTGACCGACACCTGGCGCGACGTGCCCCTCGAGTACAACGGTCCGCCCGGGCGCACCGACGAGATCCGCAAGGGGTACGCCGGCACGCCCGCCATGATGGAGTTCTTCACGGAGTACACGGGACGCAAGTTCCCGTGGCCCCGCTACGCGCAGACCACCGTGTGGGACTTCATCTACGGCGGCATGGAGAACGCCGGCGCCACGACGATGAACATGCGCCTCCTCCACCTGCCGGAGGCGTGCCCCTGCTACTCGAGCGACGGGCTCGTCGCCCACGAGCTGGCCCACCAGTGGTTCGGCAACCTCCTCACCTGCAAGACCTTCGACCACATGTGGCTCAACGAGGGGTTCGCCACGTACTTCACCGACCTGTTCTTCGAGCACCGCGACGGGGCTGCTGCGTTCTCCCTCGAGCGCTGGCACCAGAACCGCGGCTACATGAACGGCACCCCGCGGCCCGACACGCTGGGCCTCGTCCCCGCGCCCCGCGGCGACCTGCCGCTCGAGCTCCACGGGGGCAAGGAGTACAACCGCGGCGCCGCGATCCTCCACCAGCTGCGGATCGAGCTCGGCGACGAGGTCTTCCGCGCCGGCGTCCGCCGCTACGTGAAGGACCACGACGACCGCGCGGTGACGAGCGACGACCTCCGCCGGTCCATGGAGGC
>JAYTCP010000636.1:0-2500 GCA_043736435.1 Planctomycetia bacterium
CGACCGCGTCGCCGAGGAGCTCATCGAGGAGCTCCATCCCGAGCTGCCGACGTCGGACTCGAATCCCGCCGGGCCGTCAGCCCAGGCCCCCACGATCCCGTCCCTTCCCCTGTCCTCCGGAGCTCTCCATGCGAATCCCTAAGGTCTCCCCCTGGCTCGTCGCCTGCCTGCCCCTCCTGCTCGCCGGATGCGGCGACAAGAAGGAGGGCGCCCCCGCGAAGGCGGCGGAGAAGCCGGCCGACGGCGCTCACGTCCATCCCGAGGCGCCCCACGGAGGCGAGCTGCTCGAGCTCGGCGAGGAGGAGGCCCACCTCGAGCTGGTCCACGACTCCAAGACCGGCAGCGTGACCGTCTACGTCCTCGGGAAGGACGGCAAGACGCCCATCGCCGTCGCGCCCCCGACGATCGTGGTCGCCACGAAGGAAGGGCCCAAGGAGCTCACCCTCACGGCCGTGAACCCCAAGGCCGACGGGACTGCCGACACGTTCAAGGGCAGCCATGCCGGCCTGATGGCGGAGCCGCTCGACGGACGCATCCGCGTCACGATCGCGGGGAAGGCCTTCCAGTCTCCTCTCGAGGCCGCGCCGCACAACCACTAGACCCTTGTGAGAGCCGTCCGCCTTGGGGCGAGCCCCGGGGCGGACGCGCAGAATGGAACGATCATGAACGCACGCGCCGGCGCCCGATTCTCCGTCGCCCTGGCGGCGACCTTCGCCCTTCCCGGCTGCGTGCACTATCGAGCCGCGCCCCTCGACGTCGGCCGCTCGCTGCGCTCGTCGGCACCCCCGGTCGCCTCCGTCTGGACGTTCGACGGGGCGGTGCGGCACGCGATCGAGCACAACCCCGATCTCGCGGCGCTCCGTGCCCGCGCGATGGCGGTGAACGTCGATCCGCCCCGCGCGCCCGTGGAGGGCTCGGTCGGTCGCGGATCCGACGAGAGGGGCGAGATCGGCCTCTCGGTCGACGCGCTCTCGCTCCTCGGTCTCGGCTCGAGGCCGTACGAGGTGGCGCTCGCCTGCGCGCGCCGCAACGAGGCGTTCATGGCGCATCACGAGCGGGCGCGCGGCATCGCCGGCGAGATCGCCGAGGCCCTCTCCGTCGAGCGCGCGCTCGCCGGATTGACCGAGCCCGAGTATCGGGTGGACGTCGGCGCCTTCGTCCGCGCCGGCCTCGAGGCAGGCTCCGCGGAGACCGCGGCGGCCGCGACGGCGGAGGCCTGGAAGGCCGAACAGGCAGCGCGGGTCGCCGAGCGGAAGAGCAGCCAGCTCGCGCTCGTCCGCGCGCTCGGGCTCCCGCCCGGGTCCGAGGTCCGCGTGGAGCCCGTGCCCGCGGCGTGGCCCATGGTCCCCGAGGCGGCGCCCACCGCGCTCGTCGCGGCCCGCGCCGACATCCAGCGGCGAATCGCCGCCTTCGAGACGGCGGACCGCGAGCTGCGGCTCGCCGTCCGGGGCCAGTACCCGTCGCTGATCCTCGAGCCGGCTCTCGCCTTCGATCCCGCGACCCTCTTCGGGGCCGTGCGCCTGCAGCTGCCCACGGGGATGTCCGGCGCGATTCGCGCCGCCGAGTCGGCGCGAGAGGCCGCGAGGGCGGAGGTGGAGTCGGCCGTCCTGGACGCGCTGCGCGAGGCCGGCGACGCCCGTGCGCGCTGGACCGCGGCGGCCGCTGCGCTCGCGGCGGCGCAGAAGCGCGTCGAGTCGTCGTCCGCGCTCCTCGCGAGCTCGCGCCTGCGGCTCGAGGTGGCCTCGGGCTCTCCGGTCGAGACCGTCCTCGCCGCGGACTCGGTGGTGGACGCGGCCGCCGGCCTGCGCGCGGCCACGCTCGAGGAGGCGCGCGCGAGAGTCCGCGCGGCTCGCGCCGCCGGCTGGCCCGGACTCCCCGAGTAGCCCCGCACCCGAGCCGCGATCCCATGCCGATGCACCGCACTCCCCACGACTCCGGACGCCTCCATGGAGCGTGACGTCCTCGAGATCCGTGTCCACGGCATGGACTGCGCCGAGGAGGTCGCGCCTCTCCGGCGCGCGCTGGCGACGCTCGTGGGCCGGGAGGAGCGCCTGCGGTTCGATCTCCTGAACGGCAAGCTGTCCGTCGTGGGCGGCGAGCCACGGGTCACCATGGAGGCCGTGCTCGCCGCCATCGAGAGGACCGGCCTGCGCGGCGAGGCCTGGAGCTCCGAGCCACCCTCGACCGACCTCGGCTCCGCCTGGAGGAGGCGAAGCCGGGCGATCCTCACGGTCGTGAGCGGCCTGTCGGCGGCCGCCGGCTTCGCGGTCCACGCCACCCTGGCCGGCGGGGCCGCGAGCGCCCTGGGATCGGAGGGGACGGGACTCGCCGCGGCGGTCCCCGTCGCGGCGCGTCTCTGCTATGCGTTCGCGGTCCTCGCGGGGCTCGCCTCTGCGCTCCCGAAAGCGTGGATCGCCCTGCGTCGGGCCCGTCCGGACATCAACTTCCTCATGGTGGTCGCCGTGACGGGAGCCGTCTGGATCGGCGAGTGGTTCGAGGC
>JAYTCP010000637.1:0-4134 GCA_043736435.1 Planctomycetia bacterium
GCGACTTCCGGCTGATCCGCCGGATCGGCCGCGGCGCGACGGGGGACGTGTACGAGGCAGAGCAAGGTTCGATGCGGCGGCGGGTGGCGTTGAAGATCCTCCACTCGGCGACGATGCTCAACCCGCGGGCCGTCGAACGGTTCCGTCGCGAGGCCCAGACGGCGGGGCGTCTCCATCACACGCACATCGTGCCCGTGCACGCCATGGGCACGGACCGCGGGCTCTCGTGGTTCGCGATGGAGCGGATCGACGGCCAGCCCCTGAGCGACGTGATCCGGGACCTGCGGCGGTCGGAGGGGACTCGACGGGGAGCGGCCGGGGCGCGCCCATCGAGGGCCGCTCCCGCGACCGGTTCCACGGGGTTCGGCTCGAGCAGCGATCGCCGCGCGTTCTACGAGCGCGTGGCGCGCGCCTTCGCGGGCGTCGCCGACGCGCTGGCGGCCGCGCACGCGGCGCACGTGGTCCACCGCGACGTCAAGCCCTCGAACCTCATGCTGGACTCGAGCGGGTGCCTCAAGCTGCTCGACTTCGGCCTCGCCCGGGCGCAGGAGGACGGAGCTCCCCCGCTCACGATGACGGGCGACGTGGTGGGCACGCCGTCGTACATGAGTCCCGAGCAGGTCCGAGGGGACCGCGTGGACGGCCGGACGGATGTGTATGGCTTGGGTGCCACGCTGTACGAGCTGCTGACCCTCGAGCCCCCGTTCCGTGGGCGGGACGTTCCCGAGTGCCTCGACCAGATCGCGACCCGCGAGCCGGTCGCGCCGCGTCACCGCGACCCGCACGTCCCCAGGGATCTCGAGACCATCGTCGTGAAGGCCATGGAGAAGGACACCGGACGGCGCTATCGCGGCGCGGCCGAGATGGCGCGCGACCTCCTGCTCTTCGCCGAGGGGGGGGCGATCCTCGCGCGACGCGTGGGCCCCGTCGGGCGCGCCTGGCGCGCGGTCCGGCGCCACAGGGTACGAGCGATCGTCGTCGCGGCGCTGGTGCTCGCGATCGCCGGGGCCGGGACCCTTGCCGTCCTCCTGACCGCAGAGCGCTCGGAACGACAGCGGGAGGCGGACCGACGGCGCGAGATGGAGTATCTCGACCTCTGCGCGTCCGCGGAGGAGGCGACGCGCCGTGGCCGGGATCCGACGCCCGGTCCCGCGAGCCGTGAGCTCTTCACGAGGGCGATCGCGCTCGTTCCCGGACGCTACGAGGCATACCTCGGGAGGGCGAACTGCGAAGGGACGCGCGGGAAGGACGCTCTCGCCGACCTGGATGCCGCGCGTGCCCGCGGCGCACCGCCCCGAGCGGTCCACCTCGCCCGCGCGTACGTGCTGCGAGATCTCGGGGAGGGGCCCGCCGCCGACCGGGAGGTGGCGGCCGCCAAGGCCCACCCCGGCGACGACCCCTACTCCCGGTTCTTCGAGTCCCAGATCGCACTCGAGCGCCGCGAAGTCGAGCAGAGCCTGCCGCTGCTGGACGCGGTGATCTCGATCGCCCCTCGGTCGGGCGCGCTGCGCTACCTGGCGATGCGATCGAGAGCCTCCGTACGGGAGCGTGCCGGCGACTGGAGCGGCGCGCTCGAGGACCTCCTCGCCCTCCGGGAAGGCGGGGACGCAAGTCGGATCGTCGCCGTGCGGATCGCGCGCGCGTGGCGAAAGCTCAAGGACCCCGTACGCGCGGACGCGCTGCTGGCGGAGCTCCTTCGAGGGCAGGCCGACCCGGACTCGCTGGTCGGCTGGCTCGACCTGACCGGCTTCCTCGGGCTGGTGGACGAGTGGGCGTGGGTGGACGCCGCCGCCGCGGCCGGCCTGTCCCGACACCCGGACGCGCCCGTCCTCCTCGCGCGCAGGGGGATGGCCCTTCAGTACATGAAGCGTGGCGAGGAGGGTCTGGTCCTGCTGCGGGAAGCCGCGCGGCTCCATCCCGATGGTCACGAGGAGCAGGGACTGCTCGGCAGGGTCCTGCTCGACCGCGGAGACTTGACGCAGGCCGTGGAGGCTCTCCGGCAGGCGATGGCGCTCGACACGACCTGCGCATCCTGCCCCACCACGCTCGGCAGCGCTCTCCGAGCTCTCCAGAAGCCCGCCGAGGCGGCCGCTGCGCTGGACGAGGCGCTCCGGCGACGCCCGCTCCACGTGCCGGCCCACGTCGCGCGGGGCAACCTGATCCTGGACTCGGGAAGGGCGACGGACGCCCTGGCGGAGTTCGATGCCGCGCTGAAGATCCGCCCCACGGACGTGCCGGCCCTGGTCGGGAAGGCTCGCGCCCTGCGACAGCTGGAGAAGCTGTCGGACTCGAGGCGCCTCCTGGAGCAGGCGCTGTCCCTGGATCCGAAGAGCCTCATGGCGCTGCAGGACTTGGGCACGACGCTGCACATGCTGGGGCGCTTCCAGCAGGCGCTCGCGACGTTCGACCGCGCGATCGACGCGGGGGACGATCGACCCCGGCAGGCGGCGATCTCCCACGGCAGGCGCGGGATGGCGCTCGTCGAGCTGGGGAAGCTGGATGACGCCGCCGCCGCGCTGCGCCGCTCCTGCGAGCTCGATCCCACGTCGTGGGAGGCGTGGCTCAATCTCGGGATGGTGTATCTGCAGTCGGACCACCCGAAGGAGGCGCTCGACGCCGAGGACCAGGCGATCACGCTGCGGGGTGATCCTCCCCATCCCTATCCGTTCGTCTGGCGGGCGGGTGCGCTGCTGTCCCTCGGGAGATTCGAGGATGCGCTCAAGTCGGCCGAGCGGGCGATCACGCTGCGCGAAGACTTGGCGATGGCCCATTGGCGCCGCGGCCAGGCGCTGGTCGGGCTGGATCGGGCGCAGGAGGCGGTGCCGGCGCTTCAGCGTGCGGTGAAGATCGAGCCGGCGGGTGCCAGCTACTGGACCTGGCTCGGGGAAGCCCTCGGGAGGGCAGGTTCCGCGGACGAGGCCGCCGCCGCGTTCGCGAAGGCCTACGACCGAGGCTCCCGCGAGCCGTCCACGCTCAACTCCGTCGCGTGGGGGCTCGTGTCGCACGAGGGCTCTACGCGCGCCGACGCCGAGCGGGCGGTCCCTCTGGCCGCCGCCGCGTCGAAGGCGCTCCCCGGCGACGCGGGGATCTGGAACACGCTCGGCGTCGCGCGATACCGCGCAGGCGACCCCGCCGGCGCGGTGGCGGCCCTGACCCGATCGGTGGAGCTCGGGAACGGCGGCGACGCGATCGACGCGCTCTTCCTCGCGATGGCACACCATCGCCTCGGCCACGTCGAGGAGACGACTCGGTGGCGCGAAGAGGGGTTGCGTCGCCTCCAGGACGCCCCCCCGGAAGACGCGTTCCTGCGCGCCCTGGCGAAGGAGGCGAGCGCGGAGCTGGGGACGCCGATGGGCGTCAAGTAGGGGCCCCCCGCCGGCGCGGCCACCGTGGCGGGGGTCAGGTTCGTCCAGATTCGGGTCGCAACCGCAATTGGATGGGCACAGGCCCGAGACGATTCCGTCCGGGCCTCATCCAGTCATCAGGGGAGGAGCAGTCCATGGAACGGAATCGGCGCTTCGGTTGGGGGCTCTTCGCGAGCCTCGTCACCATCGGCTCGGGCGGGCTGCTCCTGTCTGCCGGCACCGCATGGGGCAACAAGGGCGGTGGTGGTGGTGGCGGCGGCACGACCGTCAACACGCAGGGCGTGGTCGCGTTCGGCGTGGGCGTGAACGACTCGACCCGCGGCACGTACGCCATGAGCCCGAACGGGGCGGGGCTCCAAAAGCTCACGTCGCAGATCTACCCGATGGACGTCTCGCGCGGCCGCACTCCGGTGACAGTGCTCTTGCAGGGCACGCCTGGGTCCGAGATCCGTGCCCAGCGGGCGGACGGCACCGGTAGCCAGGCGACGCTCCTGTCCGGCCTGTCCGGGCCGGTCCTCGACGCGCGTTTCAGCCTCGACGGCGACGCCATCGCCTACCAGGTCGTCGACGCGGCCGCGTCGCCGGTGTCACGGACGATTTACGTGGCCGATGCGGTCCGCGACGGCAGCGGCGACGTCGTCGGCCTCGCGAATGCGGCGGGGGTCTACACGACGACGAATCAGATCCGCGGCCTCGACTTCTCCCGCGACGGCACCAAGATCGTGTTCGCGATGTTGTACGACCTCTGGACGGTTCGGATCTCCGACGG
>JAYTCP010000638.1:0-10247 GCA_043736435.1 Planctomycetia bacterium
CAGCTCGATCTCTTCCAGGACCTCGACGTGCCGCGGCAGGGCGCCTCGGAGTCCTCCGCCGAGTCCGCCGTGGGAGTCGCCGTGGAGGCGGGGAAGGGCCCGTCGAGTGGGGGGGCGGCGGGGGCCGATCCCGCGCCCTCTTCTGCACCCTTCGCGCGCATCGGCGCGTCCGAGGGCCGCCTCGACGCCGTCGTCGATCGGCTCCGCGCCCGCCACGGGTTCGGCGTCCTGCTCAAGGGGCGCGCCATCGACTGCCTCGCGCGCGTCCCCGCCGACCTGCGCGGCCTGAAGCTGCGCACGCCGTCGTGCTCGGCGTGAGACGGGCCATCGGCCCGGAGCCGGCCACGAGCTCGGGAGCCGTAGGGCTGGCGGAGCCGGGATCGACGGAAGCGGCGCAGGTTGCACGGTACCCGTGCAAGCGTGTAAGATATCCACCGGAGGCCCCGTGATCCTGTCCTTTGGCGACGAGGCGACCGAGGACCTCTTCCACGGCCGGCCGACGAGGAGGACGCGCAGCCTGCACCCGGACCTTCAGCGCGCCGCCCTCCGCAAGCTCGACATGCTCAACGCCGCCCACCGCCTCGAAGACCTTCGTTCCCCCCCCGGCAATCGGCTGGAGGCGCTTCGGGGTGACCGTCGCGGATCGCACGGCATCCGTGTCACGGGCGCATGGCGGCTCGTGTTCCGGTGGGCCGATGGGGGTCCCGATCGCGTCACCTTGATCGACTACCACTAGCCCGAGGAGCCCTCATGATCCCCAAACACCGTCTTCCGACGCACCCGGGCGAGATCCTTCTCGAGGAGTTCCTTCGTCCCCTGGCCATCAGTCAGGTGAAGTTCGCCCGTCACCTGGGCATCCCCCTTCAGCGTGTCAACGAGATCGTCCGGGGGAAGCGCGGCGTCACCCCCGCGACGGCGTGGCTCCTCTCGCAGGCCCTCGGCACGACGCCCGAGTTCTGGGTCAACCTGCAGACGGGGTACGACCTCGCGGCGAGCCGTCCGGCCCGCAAGCTGGCCGCGATGCGGCGAGCGAGTTGATCGCGGGGGGGGCCGATGCCCTCAGAGTCTGTGAAGAAATCGCCTTCGCTCGGTTTGCGGGGGCCAAGCCCCCGGAAACCCGCTCGGCGCGCGGCCCCTTCGGGTCCGCGCTTCGCGGCTGTGAGGAATCTTCGATTCCTTCACAGCCTCTCAGTCGCGGTTCCGCGCCGGTCCAGGCTGGCCGAGACGTCGGTCGGTCGAACGACGGTGAACGCGCCGAAGGCGACGGGCTTGCGCCGCTTTGCGCGGGCAATGGATCCGGCCTGCCCCGGGTGCGAGCACTCCTGCATGTTCGCATTGTGTTCGTATAGGATCGGGTGACCTCGGCGCGGGAAGGGCCACGCGGGGGTGCGCCCATGTCCTTTCCGTCGTCCGCCGACGCCCGCGCCCACCACGGGTCCGGCACGCGGCTCCGTGTCTTGGTCTGCCTGGCACGGCCGTCGTGTGCGGCATGACCGCGTCCCCGTCGCCGCCGTTCGTGCACCTCAACGTCCACTCGGCCCACTCGCTTTTGGCGGGGGCGAGCCGGATCGAAGAGCTCGCGGCCCTCGCGGCCGCGCAGGGCCACACGGCCCTCGCGCTCACCGACTCGGACGCCGTCTACGGATCGATCGCGTTCCAGGCGTGCGCCGAGGCGGTGGGGGTGCGCCCCATCGTGGGCGTCGAGCTGTCGCACGGCGGCGAACGCGCCGTCGTGCTCGTTCGGGACGCCACGGGCTGGCGCAGCCTCTCGCGACTCGTGACGCGCCGCCACCTCGATCCGCGGTTCGCGCTTACCGACGCGCTCCCGCGGTGCGCGGAGGGTGTCGTCGTGCTGACGCCGTCGCCGCGGCTCCTCGAGGCGATCGCCCTCGACGTGGGGCCCGACGCCCTGTACGGCGAGATCGTCGCGCACGCGGACGGGCGCACGCGCGAGGCCGTGGTCGAGGCCGCGCGGCGCGTGGGGCGGCCGGTCGTGGGCACGCATCGCGTGATGTTCCACACGCCGCCGCGCCATCGGCTGCATCGGGTGCTGCTCGCCATCGGGCAGCTGAAGCTCCTCGACGAGGTGGTGCCGGGCGCGCTTGGCCGCGACGGCCTGCCCCTCGACCTCGTCCCCGAGGCGGCGTGCCTCCTGCCCCCCGCCGAGGCGGCGCGTGCGTTCCGCGACGTGCCCGGCGCCGCGGAGGCGACGCTCGAGGTGGCCGAGGCGTGCCGCTTCCGGTTCGAGCGCCCCCGCCGCCCCCGACTTCCCTCGCTCGGATTGCCGCCCGGCGAGAGCGCCTACGGCCGCCTGGCGGGTCTGTGCATGGCGGGGCTCTCCGAGCGCTACCGGCCCCTGCGCCCCGATGTGATGGCGCGCGCCGAACGCGAGCTGCGCGTGATCGGCGACCTGGGGTTCGCCGACTACTTCCTGATCGTTGACGGCCTCGCGTCGTTCGCGCGGCGGCGCGGGATCCCGTGCGTGGGGCGCGGCTCGGCGGCGAGCAGCATCGTCGCGTACGCGCTGCGGCTGACGTCGGTCGACCCGCTGCGGTACGACCTGCCGTTCGAGCGGTTCCTCTCGCCCGCGCGCACCGACTGCCCCGACATCGACCTCGACATCGACTGGCGCGGCCGCGACGACGTGATCCGGTTCGCCTACGACACGTACGGCGAGGAGCGGGTGGCGATGATCTCGACCCACGTCACGTTCCAGGCGCGGGCCGCGGTGCGCGAGGTGGGGAAGGTGCTCGGGCTGCCGCCGCCGCAGGTGGACCGGCTCGTCGATCACCTGCCGTGGCGGATCGCGAGCGCGCTCGACCCCGCGCGGCGGCCGCCCGAGCTGGCGTCGCTGCCGCTCGACCGCGAGCCGTGGCGCAGCCTCCTGCGCGCGGCGGCGGCGCTCGACGGGCTGCCGCGGCACCTGTCCATCCACACGGGCGGCATCGTCGTGGGCGACGGGCCGCTCGCCGACTCGCTTCCTCTGGAGCGCTCCGCGAAGGGGCTCGTCGTCACGCAGATGGAGATGCGCGCCGTCGAGGCGATCGGGCTCGTCAAGATCGACCTGCTCGGCAATCGCGCGCTGGCCGTGGTGGCCGACGTCGTGCGGCACGTCGAGGCGTGCGAGGGACAGCCCGTCGACCTCGACGCCGTCCCCGAGGACGACGCGAAGGCCGCCGACCTCCTGCGTCGCGGGCAGACGCTCGGGTGCTTCCAGGTCGAGTCGCCGGGCATGCGCAACCTCGTCGTGCGCATGGAGGCGCGCACGCAGGAGGACGCGATGGTGGCGCTGTCGCTCATCCGGCCGGGGCCCGCGGGCTCGGGGATGAAGGACGCGTACGTGCGGCGGCGGCGCGGCGAGGAGCCGACGCCCGTGGTCCACGCGTCGTTCGACGGGCTCCTGGGCTCGACGTACGGCGTCATGCTCTACCAGGAGGACGCGCTGCGGGTCGCGGCCGCCGTCGGCGGCTTCGATCTCGCGCAGGCCGATGGCCTGCGGCGCGCGCTGTCGAAGAAGCGCGCCCCGGACGACCTGCCGCGCATGGAGGCCGCGTTCCACGAGGGGGCGGTGGCCCGCGGCGTCCCGCGCGAGGTGGCGGCGCACGTGTGGACCCTCATCCACAACTTCTCGGCCTACGCCTACAACAAGGCCCACGCGGCGACGTACGGCCGCATCTCGTGGCAGGCGCTGTGGCTCAAGGCGCGCCACCCCGCCGAGTACCTCGCGTCCGTGCTGCGCAACGGCGCGGGCTTCTACGCGACGCGGGCCTACGTCGAGGAGGCGCGCCGCCTCGGCTGCGGCATCGCCCTCCCGTGCGTGAACCGCTCCGAGGTGGGCCCCACGGGCTGCCGCGGCCTCCTGCGCCTCGGCCTCGGCCAGGTGAAGGGCGTGCGCGAGGGCACCGCCGAGGCGCTCGTGCGTCGCCGCGAGGCCGAGGGGCCCTATCTGTCGCTCACCGATCTGCTGCTGCGCTCGACGCTCGAAAAGCACGAGGTCGAGCGGTTCGTGCTCGCGGGCGCGCTCGACGTCTTCGACCGGCCGCGGCCCGAGCTCCTGTGGCAAGCCTCGCTCGATCACGAGCGGTGCGCCGAATTGCGGCGCGAGGCGGAGGGCGTGGGGGAGGGGAGCCAGGGCGATGCGACGACGGGGAGCGATCCCGTGGGACGGGGTGGGGGGCGTGGGGGGAGGGGCGCGTCCCGATCCGGCGACGGCGTCCCCGCCCCGGGGCGCTTGTTCCCGCGCGAGGCGTTCCTGAGGCCGCGGCGGTCCATCCCCGTGCCCCCCCACTATGCGCCGGCGAAGCTCCTCGAGTTCGAGCTGGAGCTGCTCGGCCTGACCGCGAGCGCGCACCCCATGGAGCTCGTGCGCGAGGCGGCGCGCACGCGCGGGGCCGTGCCCACCACCGAGATCGGGCGCCACGTGGGCCGCGTCGTCGGCGTCGCGGGGTTCCTCGTCACGGAGCGGCGGGTGCGCACGAAGAAGGGCCTCTACATGAAGTTCCTCATGCTCGAGGACCTCCACGGCACGATCGAGGCGGCCCTGTTCCCCGAGGCGTACGCCCGCGTCGGCTCGCGCCTGTCGGGCGGGGGCCCGTTCCTCGTGACGGGGGTGGTCCGGAACGACCACGGGGCCGTCACCCTCGACGCCCAGGACGTCGAGCGGCTCGCGCCCGACGACCCGCTCGCCGTCCCCGGCGGTCGCGAGGACCCGGACCGTCCCCGGGGGGAGGGGCCGCTCGACGGGGAGCCGCTCGAGGACGACGCCGTCGACGGTGGGGGGCCCGACGAGGCTCCGCTTGGCGAGGCTCTGCTCGATGGGCCACCCTCCGGGGGAGACGCCGCGCTTGTGTGACCTCGGCCCGGCCTCGCGCGACAGAAGGACCCCGAGAGAGAGCTCCCATGTTCGAGAACATGCTCGACGACCCCCAGAGCGCCGCCACCCTCTTCGAGATGGTGGAGCCCAGTCTTCCGCAGCCCACCGCGGTGCTGCGCGAGTTCACCCCCGTTCCCGGATTGCCCCGGTGGACGTTGCGCACCAAGGCCGGTACGTATCGTCTGAAGATGGCGGGCGACGTCGGTACGGCCGCGCAGCTCGCGCGCGGCGCCGGGATGCTCGAGGCCTTACAGGTCGTCTTCTCGCGAGGAGGTGCGCTCCCGATTCCCCGGCCGCGGCGCCTCGAGCTCCACCTGAACGAGACCGACCTGTCGGTGGCCATCGAAGAGCGGCTCGGCACGTGCGATGCGCGCGCCGCCTGGCCCACGCTCTCGACGGCCATGCGGTGCATCGTCGCGCAAGCCTCGGCGGAGAAGCTCCTCGCGCTCCACGCGGTGCCCCTCGCCATGTTGCCTCCTCTCCGAACTCCGGGGGGCGGGTGGGGCGAGGGGCATCGCGACCCGGGTCCGGGCCCCGCGGTCGATGGCGCGAAGTCCGTCCCAGGCCCGGGCAGCCCGCCCAGGTCCGAGGCGGCGTCGCGTCCGTGGCGCGACGTCGTGATCGGGCGCATCGAGCGACGCGTCGCCGCGCTCCGGGGGGACGGCATCCTCGAGAGCGAGCTCCTCGGCCGCGTCGAGGCGCGGTTGCGCACGGCGGCCGTCGCGCTCCCGGTCGAGCTCGAGCGCCGACCGTGCCACGGGGCGTTCGGCCTCGAATCGGTGGCCGTCCAGAAGAAGCACTCCCAGGTGGAGGTGATCGGCATCCAGGACTTCGAGCTCGCGTGTCCCGGCGATCCGTGGATGGACGTGGCGTACTGGCTCGCGAGCAGCGGCGATCCCGACGGGCTCGCGGCCCGCCGTTTCTTCGAGTCCTATCGCGACGCCACCACCGTGCCCCCCGACCTGCCTGCCCGCATCGATCTGTACGCCGGCTTGACCGTGCTGCGCGCCATCGCGCACCTCGCGCCGAGCTTCACGGAGGAGGGCTGCTCCGCCATCGCCGACGTCACCGAGAACTGGGTGTCGACCGCGCCCCGTGTGTGGATCTGAGGGCGTCTGGAACTGAAGCGGCGTCTGAATCTGCCGAATCTCTAGGAGGGGATGGAGTGAGGGGACTCGTCGTGCCCACGAGGAGGGTGCGCGGACGACTTCGCCCTGTCGGCCCGAGAGCGTCCCCGCTACGCTCGTCCGCTCGAGGACAAGCGCCATGCAGCCAGGCCACGTCGCATCGCCGCACGCGCCGCCCGTGGCGGCCCTCCCGGAACCGGACGCATGGTCGGCGCGCTGGACGATCGTCCTGGCCGTCGTCGGCATCGCGGCCTGGATCCTCCCGACTCCCGTCCCGTCGCCCGGCCCGAGGGGGACCTACGACGGAGGGTACGCGTGGTGGTTCCCCTGGTCCCCAGAGCTCACGGCCGCCCGGCCGCTCGCCCTGAGGCTCGTGCAGCCCGTCGCGGCCGGCGCGGCCCTGCTCATCCTCTTCCTCCTCCGCGGGGCGTGGCGCGGGATGGCGCTGCTCGCCGTCGCCCTCGCGGCATTCCTCGCGAGCCCGTACTTCCCGTGGGGGCGCGGTGGCCCCGAGGCGTTCGCCGGGCCCGCGCCCGGGGACGATCCCGTTCGCGCCTTCTTGGCCCTCGGCCTGCTCGTGGGCGTCGTCGGCATCGCCGTCGGCAACCACGTCCGCAAGCGCGCGGCGGGGGCCGGCCTCGGCCGCGCGCTGTGCGGCCTGGGCGGCGCGCTCGTCGTGCTGGCCTTCTTCGTCCCTGTCGACGGCCCTCCGACGATCCGCGAGTTCTTCGACTCCGAGAAGGTGGGCCTCGGGTGGCCCATGTTCCTCGTGTACGTCCTCATCCTCGCGTACGGGGGTCTCGGCCTGCGCCACCTGGCGGGAGGGCACGCATCCGGATGGACGTGCGTCTGGACGAGCCGCCTCGGCCGCATCCTGCTCGTGGTGCCGCCCATCGGCCGGGTGGCCGTCCTCGTCGCCCTGTACGCGAGCGCGGCGGCGGCGTTGCGCCCGCCGCTCTACGTGCTCTCCGCCACGACCGCGAAGGAGTGGGGCCTGCTCGTCGGGATCTTCGCCCCGATTGGCGTCGGCCTGGCGGCGTGGCTCGATGGCAGGATCCTGGCGCGCCGCTCCGGGCCGGCCGACCCGGCGCCCGTCGCGTAGGCCGACCCGCCGCGGAGCGGAGTGCGCCGCCCTTCGAACGAATTCTGGCGCAGGCGGGGATGCGCTCGGTAGCCTTCCCGGTCTCGAGGAGGTGCGCGATGGAGGAAGGCCTCTGGTATGTGCGGCGCGACGCCGTGGTGACGGGACCGCTCACGGGTCTCGACGTCCGCGCGGGGATCGCCGCCCGCCGGCTGCCTGCCGACGTCGAGATCTCGAAAGATCGAGTGACGTGGCGCCCGGCCAGCTCGGTCCCGTCGTTGGTTCCCCCGGCGACTGCGCCCGTCGCCGGAGTCGGCTCCGGCGCGAGCGCATCGCCTCGGTTCGGCCCTCCTCCCACGACGACACGGATGCGTCGCGGTCCTCCGCGGGCCGAGCCGATGGAAGGGCTGCCCCACCCCGACGCGTGGTCGGCGCTGTGGGGGACGATTCTCGCCGTCGTCAGCCTGGTCGCGTGGATCCTCCCCATCTCGACCGGTCTGCTCGGGCCGCTCGGCCGATCGGGCGAGTACGGCGGCGGGGACGGGTGGCTGTTCCCGTGGTCGCACGACTTCGCCCCCGGCGAGCCCTTCGCGCTCCAGCTCGTTCAACCGGGCGCCGCGGTGGCTGCGCTGGTCATCGTGCGCATGCTGCGGGGAGCGCATCGCGGCATGGCCCTGCTCGCCGTGACCGGGGGCACCATGCTCGCCAGCCTGTTCTTCCTGGAGGGACGCGGCGGCCTCGATCTGTTCACGGGGCCCGCGGCGGGGGATGCCCGCGCGGGCGGCATCATCGCCCTCGCCCTGCTGGCGGGAGGCCTCGGCGCCGCCGTGGGCAACCACCTGCGCAAGCGCGCCCCCGAGGGGGGGGCCGGCCGTGCCCTCTGTGCCGCCGGGGGCGCGCTCGTCGTCGTCGCGTTCCTGATCCCCGTGGGGGGGACGCCGATCATCGCCGGCTTCTTCGAGTTCCGCGCCTGGGGCATGGGGTGGCCCCTCGTGCTCCTGCTCGTGTTGACCCTCACCTACGGCGTCCACGGGATGTGGCACCTCTCGTCGGATCCGGACTACGAGGGCCGATGCGTGCGGATGAGCCGGCTCGGGCGCGCGCTCCTCGTGGCACCGCCGATCGCGATGACGATCTTCATGGGGATCCTCATGAGCAAGTCGCGCGAGGCGGGCGCCCCCTCCATGCTCCCCTTCTTTCCCTTCCTCCTGCTCATGGCGAAGGGATGGGGCGGCTTCGTCGGGATCTTCGCGCTGGTCGGCGTGGGCCTCGCGGCCTGGTTCGAGGATGGGATCTACCGACGCGAGCCGCGTCCCGTCGATTCCCGCGCCGCCGCCGACGTCTTCCGGTAGCCCACGGAAGGCTACGCCACCGCGACGGCCACGTCGCGGAACGGCGTCGTGTGCGGCGGGCCCGCGGCGAAGCGCATCCGCGGCCCCTTCGCGGGGTCCTTCGGGAGCACGAGCACCGTCGAGCTCACCGTGCCGCGCGTGCGCCCGACCTTGCAGACGTGGTGGTCGCCCGGGAGCGGCGTCGTGCGGTCCGCGGCCAGCTTCTCGAGCCGCGCGAGGAGCGCGTCGAGCGTCTCCCCCTTCTTCGGCGCGCCCGCTGCGGGCACGGGGGCAACGTCCCACTCGTGGAAGTTCGTGAGCATGTGCACGCCCGGCGTCACCGCGAGCGTGCGCGGCCCGTCGTCGTCGTGGTGAACCACGATGCCCGACGAGCGATCGAGGACCAGCAGGTTGAACGCGTCGTAGGAGTGCATGTGCAGGTGCGCGTCGAGCCACCGCGCGGCGCGCGCCGCGTCGGGGTGCGCGAGCACGTCGGCGACGAGGAGGCCGCGGCTCCGCAGGCGCCGCGGCGGGCCCTCCGACGGCCGGTTCGTGATCGCGACCACGAGCCCGGCGGCGTTCGTGCCGATCCAGGTCCCGTTCGCCCGCTTGTCGCGCGGGGCCACGATCCCGGCCGCGCCCGGCCACAGGGTCGGCGGATCGAACGTGCGATCGTAGTCCTCGTCGCGGTTCGCGAGCAGGACGACCGGCGCGTCCGTGCGGACGCGATGATGGACGAGGAGGACGCACATGGCCCGTCCGTTCTACGCCCGGGACGGCGGGGGGCGGGGATCCGTCCCGAGGGTCGACCCGAGACGGGGGGAGGGGGCCCCGTCCCGGGGCCGTCCCCGCGATTCGCGCCCGTGGGGGCGGGGCGCTCCTGAGCGCCCTCGCCCGCACACACCGCCTGCCCGAGAGGGAATCCGGCTCTCGCCCGCCGACCGCTCCTTCGCGGAGGCCGGTCGACGTGCGAGGCCGGTCCGTCCCGCTACTTGAACTTCTCGGGGAACTGGCTGCGGATGCCGTCGGAGAGCATGTCCGCCATCTTCATGGCCTGCGCGTGCACCTTCTCGTAGGCGGCGATGTCGGCGTCCCAATCCTTGGCGATGCGGGCCTTGACCCCCGTCGTGGTCAGGGCGAGATGCTCCTGCATCATCGACTTCGCGTCCGCGAGCGGCCACGCCTTCGGGTTGGCCGCGCTCAGGAAGGTCGCGATCTCGTCCGCGTTCGCGGACCACTTCGCCTGGGCCGCGTCGACCTTCGCCGACTCGCCCGCGATCGCCGCGGCCACGAGCTCCGCCGCCGTCGTGATGTGGTCCTTGAGGAGCGCGGTGAGCTTCGTCCCGGCCTCGTCGCCGTAGATGGGCTTGAGCGCGTTCCCGATGTCCTCCTGGTTCTTGAGCAGCCGGGCCGTGACGGCGTCCTTGTCCGCGAGGTCGCCCGTGGCGCTCACGACGAAGAGGCGCGTCCAGGTGACGTGGTCGGTCCACAGCGTGCGCATGGCATCGTGGAAGGCCGGGCCCTTGGCGTCGTTCGCGGTGGCGTGGGTCGACGGGGACCCCGGAGCGTGCGCCGCCGGGGGAGCCGCGGCCGTCCCCGCGTTGGCGGCCTTCGCTGCTGCGTCGATCCGGGCCGCGACGGCCGGGTCGGCCCGCAACGCGGTCGCATAGGCCCCCGGGTTCGCCTCGTACTTGGGGGGGCACTTCGGGCAGCAGAAGTGCACGACCGCGCCGTTCACCACGGCCGTCACCCCCGGCGTGACGGGCGAGCCCGACACGGGGCACGTCTTGTTCTGGAGGTCGACCGGCGCCGTCGGCGCTGCCGCCGTCCCGCGC
>JAYTCP010000639.1:0-2709 GCA_043736435.1 Planctomycetia bacterium
TCACGCACAAGGGCGACGTGCTGCGGGTGGAGATCTTAAGCGGCGCGGTCACGCGGATGACGCGGGCGGACGGGTCGATCTCCGACGTGCGCGCGTCGCCCGACGGACGCGCGATCACCTTCGCGCGGGAGCACGACCTGTGGGCGGCGATCGTCGAGCGCGACTCGGTGCGCACCGTGCGACTGACCACCGGCGGCAGCGAGACGAAGCGCAACGGCTCCCTCGACTGGCTCTACCCGGAGGAGCTCGATGCCAAGACCGCCGCGTGGTGGGCACCGGACGCGAAGCGCGTGGCGTACCTCGCGCTCGACGAGACGGCGGTCCCGAGGTTCCCACTCGTCGGCTGGGAGGGGTCCCACGGCAACGTGCGGTGGCTGCAGTACCCGAAGCCCGGGGATCCGAACCCGGTCCCGAGCATCCACGTGGTGGGGCTCGACGGCGCGGCGCCGGTGGCGCTCGACCTCGGCGCCGATTGCGACGTGTACGTGCCGTGGGCGGTGTGGTGGCCCGACGGCAGCAAGGTCGCCGTCGCGATCCTTACCCGCGCGCAGACGCGCTTCGAGCTGCGCCTGTGCGATCCCGCGGGCGGGCCGGGCACGCCCTTCCTCGTCGAGACCGACCCGCATTGGGTGGACGTGCCGCCGCCGCCCCGCTTCCTCCCGTCGCGCAAGGCCTTCGTGTGGACGAGCCGCAGGGACGGCTTCCGCCGCCTCTGGCTCGTGCCGCTCGACGGGAGCGCCCCGCGCGCGCTCACGCCGGCGGGCGTGGACGTCGAGGGCCCGCCCGTGGCCGTCGACGAGGTCACCGGGGCGATCTGGTGGAGCGCGCCCTCGGCCGACCTGTGGCACGACGTGATCTGGAAGGGCTCGCTCGACGGCGGCGCGCCCGTGGCGTTCACGGACGAGACGCGCTCGCACCACGCGCGCGCGGGCACGACGGGCCGCTACCTCGTGCACACGGCGTCGAGGAGCTGCGAGCCCCGCACCACGGTGCTGCGCCGCGCCGACGGGAGCGAGGTGCGTCGACTCGCCGCCGAGACGACGGCGGCGTTCGCCGAGCTGGATCTCGAGGAGCCCGAATTCGTGCGCGTCCCGGGACCCGAGGGGACCGAGGGTCTCGACCTCCCCGCCCTCGTGTTCGGCGGACGCGCTCTCGACCCGGCGCATCCGAAGCCGATCCTGGTGCATACGTATGGGGGCCCGGGGGCGCGGCTCGCGAAGGACGCGTTCGGGAGCGGCCACCTGCTCGAGCACCTCCTCGCGAGGGAGGGCTACGTGGTCCTCGTGGTGGACGGACGCGGCTCGGGCGGGCGAGGCAAGGCGTTCGAGGCGGTCGTCCATCGCCGGCTGGGCGAGGTCGAGATCGAGGACCAGGCCCGCGCGGTGCGTTGGCTCGCGAAGCGGCCGGGCGTCGACGGGACGCGCGTCGGCATCTGGGGATGGTCGTACGGCGGCTTCATGGCGTGCTCGGCGCTCGTGCGCGCGCCGGACGTCTTCCGCGCGGCGGTCGCGGTGGCGCCCGTGACCGACTGGCGCCTGTACGACACGATCTACACCGAGCGGTACATGGACACCCCGCAGGAGAACCCCGAGGGCTACAAGTCGACCGCGCCGGCGCTGCGCGCGGCCGAGCTGCGCGGGGCGCTGCTGCTCTGCCACGGGCTCAGCGACGACAACGTCCACGCGCAGAACACGATCCGGATGCAGGAGGCCCTGCTGCAGGCCGGGAAGCCCTGCGACGTCGCGCTCTACGCGCACCGCGCGCACGGGATCGAGGGAGCGAAGGCGCACCTCGACCTCTTCGGCCGCCTCGTCGCGCACTTCCGCCGTCACGTGCTCGAGGCGCCGCCACCGGCGAGATAGGCGGGCCACCCGCGCCCCAGAAAAGCAGCGGTACGGTGCCAGAGCGAACGCCGCTACTTTTCTGAAAAGTAGCGGCGTTCGCTCTGGCACGGTACCGAGGAGGCAGGAGCATGGCGCATCGCCGTCGACAGCCCCGGGGCGAGAGCCGACCGTTCGCTGCGGCGATCGCCATGGCCCTGCTCTTCCTCTTCGGGGGCTGCGGCGGCGACAAGACCCCCGCGAATCGCGAGGAGCTGCCGCAGCTCGACGAGGCCGCGCCAGCGGGCTGGGTGCTGGGCTCGCTGCCTGGCGTTCACGTCTACTTCGACACGCTCCCCTGGGTCGGGCCCGCGGTGGTCACCGCCGAGCGCCCGAAGGGCGGATTCCTGGAACCTCAGGACGGCTTCGCCTCGGTGGAGGAGACGGAACAGCGGCACGGCGCTGCTTCAGGCGGAACCGATGCTGTCGAGCCTCGCGTCGCCTTGCGATTCGCCGCTTCGACTCCTGCGACGCGGCTCGGGGGCGCGTTGAGCGGGATGTCGCGGTTGGCCTCGATGGGCGACGTCTGGATCGCCTGTCGCAATGCCTCGAACGAGTCCGGTTGGGTGCGCCTACCCATGCTCTTCCACACCCTGCCGTCCTCGCTCTCCTGGGACCCAGCTCCTCCGGGGGAAGAAGTGCCAGAAGTTCGTCTGGAGTTTCTCCCGTCGGCCAGCGCGCTCGCTCGGCTGCGAGATCGTAGCGGCCAGGTCCCGGAGGACGAGATCTGGAAGCGGCTCGGTCGGCTCATCCCCATCGAACACCACCCACGGATCCTTCACGTGTGGATCGACCCGACCCTTTCGCTCCAGCAAGTGCTCGTGTCGCT